>NZ_JAWDID010000030.1:0-67471 GCF_032464875.1 Allobosea rubneri | reverse complement strand
GGACGTGACCGGGCCGCGCCATCTTTCCGGCGGGGCCGGCGCCTCGAACGGGCCGCCGCCGCCGTCTTTCTCGACCTCGCCGGACCCTGGTCCCCGTCCGGCGCGGTTTGGTTCAGTTCAGCGCAGCGACGCCACGGTCGGCGTCGACAGGCCGCCAAGCGAAGTCCAGCCGACACGGGCCTGGGATTCGCGCTTCACATAGGTGTAGCCGGTCTGGCTCCAGGGCAGGATCGCGTTGCGCTTGTTGTCGAGGATCAGGTCGCCGCGGTCGGTGCGGATCATCAGCACGGCGTGGCCGGCATTGTCCTCGTCGATCACCACGGTGACGCGCATGGCCCGGCGCGGAACGCCGGCCTCGGCGAGGCGCTTGCGCTTCAGGAGCACGTAATCCTCGCAGTCACCCTTGCCGTCGGTCGGGATGTCCCAGCGATCGACGACGCCCCAGTGATCCTGGTCGGTGACCGCCTCGATCTCGCGGTTGGCCTTGAGATTGGTCGCGACGATCGTCTTCCAGAGCTTCGGCGTCAGCTCGACCGTATCGTCTTCCTGGGTGTTCACGGCGCATTCCGAGGGGGTGCGCTTGCAGAAATCCGTCCAGGCGTAAGGCGCCCTCGCATCGCCATTGGCGATGATCGGCGCGCTGGCGACCGGCAGCCCGGCGCTCTGCGACTGGGCCTGCGCCGCCGTCGCCGCCAATCCGATGGCAGCGGCGATCAGGCAGCTGCGATATCCCCGAACCTTCGAAAGCATGTCGTCCCCTTTCCTGTCCCGGGGATGACTTTGACTTGCGGCCATAGAGATCGCTTGAAGTGAAAGCGAGCAATTTTATCTAAATCGGCTTTTCTTCTGGCGGCGGATTTCAGTACAAACCAAGTATAAAATTCATTGTAATAATTTTGAGCGCTCGTGCAAGGATTTGTTAACCAGCCGCGGGAGGTCGGCGGCGCGAGGCCGGCACGGCGGAGGCGGTCGAGATCTCAGGGGCAGAGGCGAGGCCGCGAGCCGTCGACCTCCGGAGTGCCGTCCGGCGACGTCGCGTGCGTGGATCGCAAAACGTCCTGCCGGACGCGGCTTGGCGATCCGATGTTCTCTCGGTGGCGGGATCCGGAGCGATGCGGCCCTGCGGGCCGCGGCCGATCAGAGCTCGAGATTCTCGTCGAGCAGGTCGGCGGAGAGCGGCATGCGGAATTCGGCGGCGTAGCCGCCGTCGAAGCGCCGGACGATCTTGGCGGCCGTGTTGCCGAGGCGCACGGGTGCCCCCATGGTGAACTGATGGTCGGAGGCGAAGGCTGCGCCGGAGAGCGAGAAGTCGATCACGCGCACGGAGTGCTCGGTGCCGTCCTCCAACGTCACGACGCAGCGCGGATTGCGCGGCACGACGCGTTCATGGCGACGATCCTCGGGCAGGCCGAGCTCGTCGCGGTTGGCGAGCCAGGTCAGCTGCGCGGTAAATTTCTCGCGCTTGCGGCTCGTCGCGGTGATCGTCATGGCGAAGCCGTCCGGGGTATTGCGGACAGCGTGGCCCTCAATGCGGCCGAGATGCTCAAGATAGATGATGACGCGGTCGCCGGTCGCCGGCTTGGCCGGAGCGGTGACGTGCAGGCCGCCAGGGGAGATGTCCGTGGTCTGGCAGGGATACTCCATGCGGTTCGGCAGCATGTAGCGGCCGAGCAGCACGACCTTCATACGCTGATGACGCCTGCGTTCGACAGGCGCCGCCGCTCTCCTCTGATTGTTCGGCGCGGTCAGCATGAGGGATTCCGGTTCTTAACCGGAGTTACCCTAGAGGGTCGCTGGTTAAGAGTTGGTTAGCCTTTTCAGGCACGCCCGCCGGGCAGCAGCATCAGTTTCGGCCGCCTGTCGGCAATAGGCGCCTCGACATGGCGGGGCGACGGGGTGCCCGGCCAGATCATCCTCAGCGAGATCATCCGCATCGAATCCAGCGTGTCGAGGCCGAGCCATTCCGGCGTCACCGCCGGGGAGAGGGCGCCGAGCACGCGGGCATGGGTGCGGCCGCGATAGCGCAGCGGCAGCAGCAGCAGTTCAAGATGCACGCTCGCGCCGCCGATGGTCTCGGCAGAGAGGCCGGCGACCGCCCCTGCGGTCTCGTCCATCACGGTCTGGACCAGGCGGCGCATCTCGCCCTGGGTCTCGACATCGGGCCAGAGCGCAGCGAAGGCCCGGCCACGCTGCTCGCGCCCGAACAGGGCACAGAGCCTTGTGCCGGCGAGCCGGAAGACCGGACCGATCGGCTCGTTCTCCAGAACGAAGGTATCCGCCAGCGCGTGGCGCAGGGCGCCGGGCTCGATCTCGCCGCGCTCCGGGGCGTTACGCTCGCCGCGCAACTCGTCCCAATAGTTAAAAACCAGGCGGGTGCTCGGGTTCTTCATAGCATTGTCCAGTCGGGTCCTGCGTCCTCCGATTTGTGCGGGTTACGTCCCAAATCGGGGCGCATCCGTACGAATCAGAGACGTTTGAGTCCTTGGCTGAGCGAGGGACGCAGAGTGCGTGCCGTCTGGCCATCGTAGCGTGGCGAGATTGGCCGGTGGGGGTCTGTTAGGGTTAATAAAGCGTTAGGATTGTGGATAACCGTGTAAAATGCGATCTATCTTGCATGCGGAATTCGCCGTCGCGCGCTGCGTGTCGGCATCCGGCTGACGGGGTGGCGTGGGGACGCGACCGGCCAGGGGGCAGGAAAGGGGAGGGCTCGCGCTCTCCCCTTTTCCTTTGCCGACCTTTCCGATTGCCTGGAGCCCGCGCTTGAGCCAGTGAAGGGCCCGATGTCCGTGAACCCAGACGACCGTCTTCGGCCCCCTCCGAGCGAGCCCATCCTCAACCTGCCGGCTGCCGTGGTCTGGCTGATCGCGGCGCTCGTGCTGGTGCAGGGCGCACGCGAACTGCTCAGCGCTTATGACGACTTCGTCGTGATGTCCTGGCTCGCCTTCGTACCGGCGCGGCTGACATTGTGGCTCTCGCCGGAGCGTCTCGACGAACTCGCCCAGTCACTCGGCCCCGCCGGCAGCGTCGAGTTCGGCCAGCGCCTGCAACTGGTGCGGCTGCTGCTCGCCGATGGCGGCGCGCATCTGTGGACCCTGCTGACCTACGGGCTGCTCCATGGCTCCTGGCTGCACCTGATCTCGAACGTCGTCTGGCTCGCCGCCTTCGGCAGCCCGGTGGCGCGCCGGCTCGGCACCGGCCGCTTCCTCAACCTGATCGCGCTTTCGACCATCGCCGGCGCGCTGCTGCACTGGTGGTCGCGCGAGCTCGACGTGCTGCCGCTGGTCGGCATCTCGGCCGGCGTCTCCGGGGCGACGGCGGCGGCGATCCGCTTCGTCTTCTCGCCCGGCGTGCATTTCGGCGGGCTCGGCCATGACGAGGCGGTGCGGGCGATCCCGGCCGAGCCGCTCGGCAGCCTGTGGCGCAATTCGCGGGCACTCCTGTTCATCGTGATCTGGTTCGTCACCAACATCCTGTTCGGTGCCGGGCTGGTGCCGATCCTCGGCGAGGAGACAAGCATCGCCTGGGAGGCGCATATCGGCGGCTTCGTGGCCGGATTGCTGCTCTTCCCCTTGCTCGACCGCGGGCCTGTTCGCCGACGCTGAGTCCTGCAACCCCTGCGAGTATGCGCAGGACCGCCTTGCCGTCGCCGCAGAGTTCGCTCACATTCGAACCGATCCAGCGTAGCGCCGGATCGCAGATGGGGGCGACCTGTCGGCTGGCGGCGTTGCAGTGGTTCCAGTGGCCTGTGCGCGCCCTTTGTGGCGCCTATCGTCGGAGGAATACTCGATGAACGTCGCTCACATCCTCGGAAACAAGGGTCACGAAGTCGTCTCGCTCCAGCCTCATCGCACGCTGGGCGAAGCTGCCGGCACGCTTGCCGAAAAGCGCATCGGCGCCGTGGTGGTGACCGGGGCCGATGGCAGCCTGCTCGGCATCCTCTCCGAGCGCGACATCATCCGGGCGATCGGGGCCAGCGGCGCCGAGGCGCTGGCGAGCCCGGTCTCGCGCGCCATGACGGCCAAGGTGGTGACCTGCCGGCGCGAGACCAGCATCGACGAGCTGATGGAGATCATGACGTCGGGCCGCTTCCGGCATGTGCCGGTGATGGAGGAGGGGCGCGTCGCCGGGATCGTCTCGATAGGCGACGTCGTCAAGCACCGGGTGGCCGAGATCGAGGCCGAGAGCAAGGCGATGCGCGACTATATCGCGATGGCCTGAGGGGCGTGGCTCCCCTTCTGATCGAAGGCTCCTGATCGCTGCCGCCGTGGGTCGTCCCGGATCTCCGCTTCGCTGCGTCCGGGATGACAGTGAGACAGCGCCTCGGCTGTGAAGCCTCAGGAAAGCGGCACCCGGTTCGCCGCGATCACGGCGGCGATCTCGTCGAGCGCGCGCTCGGTCGCCTGGCGCCCGAGCGTGATCGCCTCCTCGGCGCGGTGGAAGTCGAACAGGCCGACGCGGCCGAGCTTGGGACCGATCATCACATCGGGCGGGTCGCCGGCGAGGCGCGAGCGCGAGATCCGGTCCTGGGTGATGTTGAAGGCGTCGATCATCACGCCGGCCAGACCGGGCTGGTCGTTGTTGCGGCCGACGAAGCCGCGCACCCGTTCCTTCATGCCGCCGAACCAGCCGGAGACCGGCGGCGGCTGCTCGGGATCGAAGGTCTCCGGGTCCGGGTCGGCACCATGCGACTGGATCACGGTGCCGCGCCCGCCCATGTCGGTGTTGAGATTGACGCAGAGCACGACATCGGCGCCGAGCGCGCGCGCCGCCGAGACCGGCACGGGATTGACCAGCGCGCCGTCCATCAGCCAGCGGCCGCCGAGCTTGACCGGGTCGAACACGCCGGGAAGCGCATAGGAGGCACGCAGGGCGTCGACCAGCGAGCCGCGCGTCAGCCAGATCTCGTGGCCGGTGCCGAGCTCCGTCGCGATGGCCGCGAATTTCTGCGGGAGATCGGCGATCTGGATTCCGGAGAGATCGCGCTCGAGGAGCCGCTTCAGCCTGCCGCCGCCGATCAGGCCGGCGCCGCCGATATGGAAATCCATCAGGCCGACGACGCGCCTTTTGGTCAGGCCGAGGGCGAATTCGGTGAGCTCATCGAGCTTGCCGGCGGAAAAGCAGCCGCCGACGACCGCGCCGATCGAGGTGCCGGCGATCACATCCGGCGCGTATCCGGCTTCAGCGAGTGCCCCGATCACGCCGATATGGGCCCAGCCGCGCGCCGCGCCGCCGCCGAGCGCCAGCCCGATCCGCGGCCGGCCATAGCGCAGCCCGGGTTCGATGGTGAGATCGTTCATCGCAGCTCCACCGCCGCCCAAACCGAAAGCACGCCTGGCGATGTTCTCCAGTATCATCGGCACGGTCCTCCGTGGAGGTTCCAGAATCGTGCCAGCCGATGAGCGCAAGGTGAACGGCGCCGAAGATCACAGCGGCTATCGCCCGCTTTTGAAATAAATATGAAAGCTTGGTTTAAGGATTGCCAATACCCAGCCTCAGGCGAAGGTCAGGGGCGCGCCGGCTTCATGGCGCAGCGGCACCGAGCGATAGAAGCAGCTGCGCCGGTGGGTGTGGCAGCAGCCGCCGTCGCCGCCGACATTGACCTTGATCCAGAGCGCGTCCTGATCGCAGTCGACGCGCATCTCGACGATGGTCTGGACCTGGCCCGAGGTGTCGCCCTTGTGCCAGAGCTCGCCGCGCGAGCGCGACCAGTACCAGGCCTCGCCGGTCTCGATGCTGCGCTTCAGCGACTCGGCATTCATATGCGCGACCATCAGCAACTCGCCGGTCTTCGCATCGGTCGCGATGCAGGTGACGAGGCCGTCGCGGTCGAATTTCGGCGCGAGCACGGCGCCTTCCTCGATCTCCCGCTTGTCGGAAAGGCTGGGGTAGGCGGTCATGCTGGGTTCCTGGGTGGGCTGGCTCTGTCGCGGTCGTCGTCATTCCGGGCGAGCCGCGCAGCGGCGGCGATCCGGAAGCCATCGAAGGGTGGCGGCACTCTACGATGGATTCCGGGACTGCGCTGCGCTTGCCCGGAATGACGGAGTGGTCAAAGTCCGGGCGATTTCACCATGGTGAAGAAACGTACCTGTTCGGCGGCGTCGCGGAAGCGGCCGGTATACTGCGTCGTCAGCGTCGAGGAGCCCTGCTTCTGCACGCCGCGCATCGACATGCACATGTGCTCGGCCTCGACGAGAACGGCGACGCCATGCGGCTTCAGCGACGTCTCGATCGCATGGGCGATCTGAGCGGTCATCGTCTCCTGAGTCTGAAGGCGCCTTGCGAAGACATCGACCACGCGGGCGAGCTTCGACAGGCCGACGACGCCGCCATTCGGGTAGTAGCCGATATGGACCTTGCCGACGAAGGGCACCATGTGGTGCTCGCAATGCGAATGGAACGGGATGTCGCGGACCAGGACCATGTCCTGGTAGCCGTCGACTTCCTCGAAGACCCGGTCGAGAATCGCGCCGGCATCCTCCTGATAGCCGCGGTAGAGCTCGCGATAGGCCTTGGCGACGCGGGCCGGGGTCTCGAGCAGCCCTTCCCGCGACGGATCGTCGCCCGCCCAGAGAATCAGGGTGCGGACCGCATCCTCCGCCTGGGCCTGCGTCGGCTGCTTGATGATGAACTTGCCTGCGGAGGGGCTGATCGCCCGCTCTACGGACAAGGACTTAACCACATTGTCCATGTGGAGCCTCCCGTTACGGTTTTGCCGGCCTGCTCATGCGGGCCGGCGTGACAGACAAGTTCGCCCTGCTCGTCCAATAGATCGGACGCCCTCCCGGAAAGAGCGCCGGCACTCTATATTGGGTGCGAAAGCCGGCAACTCCAGACCCGGCCGGGGCGGCCGATGCTGAACGAAGTCTATAACAAGCGCATCCTGGAATTGGCAGGAAACATTCCGCTGCTCGAGCGGCTCCCGGAACCGGACGCGACCGCGACGGCGCATTCGCGCCTGTGCGGCTCGACGGTGACCGTCGATCTCACCATGGCCGGCGACGTCGTCACCGGCTTCGGTCACGATGTGCGCGCCTGCGCGCTCGGGCAGGCCTCATCCTCGATCATGGCCCGGCATGTCGTCGGCTCGACGGCGGCGGAGCTGCGCGAGATTCGCGAGCGGGCGAGGGCGATCCTGAAGGAGAATGCCGAGCCACCGGACGGCAAATGGGGTGACCTTGCCGTGCTGGTGCCGGTGCGCGAGTTCAAGGCCCGCCATGCCTCGACCATGCTGACCTTCGACGCCGTGGTCGACGCGATCGGCCAGATCGAGGCGAAGCGGCGCGAGATGGCGGCGGGTTGAGCCGGCTATTTCAGGCCGAAGGCGAGGCGGATCTCCGGCAGCGTCTCATTGTAGCGCACGCGGAAGGTCGGGTCGGCGAGCAGGGCCTTGCCGACGACGCGGCCGATCTTGTCGCCGGCCTCGAGGTCGCTGCGGAAATGGAAGCCGCAGACGAGCCGGCTCTCATTGTAGGATTTGACCCGCGCCTCGAACTTGTCGGCGAGCTCCGGCACCGCTTCCGAGAGGAGGGTCGCATAGAGGGCGGCGGTCGCGGCATGAGCCGAGGGGAAGGAGGTGCCGCTCGGGCGCCCGCCCGGGCAGGGCTTGATCCGGACCTTGCTCCACATCAGGAAGGGGCGGGTGCGGTTGGTCAGGCGGTTGACGCTCTTCAGGAGGATGCTGAGCTCGATCTGCGCCTCGCGCATCAGGAGCCGCACCTCGCGGTGGGTGTTCTCGACATAGGCGTGGTCGATTCCGTTCAGGAAGGCCGACAGCGTCTGGTACTGGTCGGCGATCGCCGCCTTCTCGCGCTCCGGCGTGCGGGCGCCGGAGATCGCCTGGACCTCTTCGAACTCGGCCTTGGCTTCGGGGCTGTTCTGGCCCGGCGGCAGGCCGATCACCTTGGCGACGTCGATTTTGGCGGCGTCGAGCCAGATCAGGTAAGGTCGCTGCTGGGCTTGCGCCGGTGCGGCCGCGGCCAGGGCAAGCATCAGCCCGGAGAGGGCGAGGGTGTTTGCGAAGGAGCGAGCGCGCATCATGACCACTATTACGGAAGGCGGAATCGGGTGACGGTGAAGCCGCTTGAGGCAAGCCATGTCATACTTGCCTAAACATGCTGAAAAAAGCCTTTCCTGGCGACGCATGATCGCGCTGGCTCCGAGGCGGGGTGCGCATCTGCTGATCCGGGGCTACCAGCTGAGCCTTTCCATGCTGGTCGGGCGGGGCTGCCGGCACTGGCCGAGCTGCTCGAGCTATACCGATGAGGCGATCCAGCGCCACGGGCTCTGGGCCGGCGGCTGGGTCGGCTTTGCGCGGATTTGCCGCTGCACGCCGCTCGGCACCTCCGGCATCGACCTGGTCTGCGAGGAACTGCCGCCCCAGGGCGCCTGGTACAAGCCCTGGGTCTATGGCCGCTGGCGCGGAGTGAATGCGCCACCGGTCGAAGCCGCCGAAGACGGCGATCAGTTGGAGCGCCGCTGAGTCTTTGCGATCTGCAGCGTCGCCACGCAGTCGGCGGAGAAGGTGGCCTGCTTTTCCTTGAAGCAGGCGGCGAGGCGGCCGCCGCCCGGCTGGATGCCCTGGCAGTGCTTCTGGAAATCGGCGGCACAGGCGTCCCGTATCGCCTTGCGGGCCGGGGTCTGGGCGAAGGCCGAGCTCGGCGCCAGCATGGCGAGGGCGAGAAGCAGGACGAGACTACGGGGCATGGCGCGGGTTCCGGTTTGGCGGGGCCGCGATGCTGGGCGAGCCTGCTTTGCCGCGACCTGACCGGAACGTGACGAAACGGACAGCTTGGGCAGGAAAAGCCATTCGGCGATTGCCTGCCTTCTCCCGCTCGTATAGGCGAGGCCGGCGCGCGCCGATCCGGCTGCCGGCCGCGCCCCTCAAAGGCAGCCGGCCTTGACTTACGGGGCTCGTATCCCCGAGTGAGCAGGAGCGCGATCGATGACGATCTCCCTGACTTTTCCTGACGGCGCCAAGCGCGAATTCCCCTCCGGCATCACCGGCAAGGAGCTCGCCGGTGGCATTTCCCCCTCGCTGCTGAAGCGCACAGTCGCCATGGCGCTCGACGGCACGATCGTCGATCTCGCCGATCCGATCACCGCCGATGCCAGGATCGAGTTCCTGACCCGCGAGGATCCGCGCTCGCTGGAGCTGATCCGGCACGATTGCGCCCACGTCCTCGCCGAGGCGGTGCAGGAGCTCTATCCCGGCACGCAGGTCACCATCGGCCCGGTGATCGAGAACGGCTTCTATTACGACTTCTTCCGCAACGAGCCGTTCACGCCGGAGGATTTCGCGCCGATCGAGAAGAAGATGCGCGAGATCATCGCGCGCGACAAACCCTTCACCAAGGAAGAGTGGAGCCGCGACCGGGCGAAGCAGTTCTTCCGCGACAAGGGCGAGGCCTTCAAGGTCGAGCTGGTCGACGCGATTCCCGAGGACCAGACGCTGAAGATGTACGCGCAGGGCGACTGGATCGACCTCTGCCGCGGCCCGCACATGACCTCGGTCGGCAAGGTCGGCAACGCCTTCAAGCTGATGAAGGTGGCCGGTGCCTATTGGCGCGGCGACTCGAAGAATCCGATGCTGACCCGCCTCTACGGCACGGCCTTCGCCAAGCAGGAGGACCTCGACGCCCATCTCAAGCAGATCGAGGAAGCCGAGAAGCGCGACCACCGCCGCATCGGCCGCGAGATGGACCTGTTCCACTTCCAGGAGGAGGGGCCGGGCGTCGTGTTCTGGCACTCCAAGGGCTGGCGGCTGTTCCAGGAGGTACTGACCTATATGCGCCGGCGCCTCGCCGTCGACTATGAGGAGGTCAACGCCCCGCAGGTGCTCGACAAGTCGCTCTGGGAGACCTCGGGGCACTGGGGCTGGTACCAGGACAACATGTTCGCGGTGAAGTCGGCCTCGGCCTTCGAGAACCCGGCCGACCAGGAGCGCGACCACAAGGTCTTCGCCCTGAAGCCGATGAACTGCCCGGGCCATGTCCAGATCTTCAAGCACGGGCTGAAGAGCTATCGCGACCTGCCGATCCGGCTGGCCGAGTTCGGCAATGTCCATCGCTACGAGCCCTCGGGCGCGCTGCACGGGCTGATGCGCGTGCGCGGCTTCACCCAGGACGACGCGCACATCTTCTGCACCGAGGAGCAGCTCGCCGCCGAGTGCATGAAGATCAACGACCTGATCCTCTCGGTCTACGAGGATTTCGGCTTCACCGAGGAGCTGGTGATCAAGCTCTCGACCCGGCCCGAGAAGCGCGTCGGCTCCGACGCGGTCTGGGACCACGCCGAAGACGTGATGACCAGGGTGCTGGAGACGATCGCGAAGCAGTCCGGCAACCGGATCAAGACCGAGATCAATCCGGGCGAGGGCGCCTTCTATGGGCCGAAGTTCGAGTATGTGCTGCGCGACGCCATTGGCCGCGACTGGCAGTGCGGCACGACGCAGGTCGACTTCAACCTGCCGGAGCGCTTCGGCGCCTTCTATATCGGCTCGGACGGCGAGAAGAAGCAGCCGGTGATGGTCCACCGCGCCATCTGTGGCTCGCTGGAGCGCTTCGTCGGCATCCTGATCGAGCACCATGCCGGGCATTTCCCGCTCTGGCTGGCGCCCGAGCAGATCGTCGTCGCGCCGATCACCTCGGACGCCGACGCCTATGGCGAGGAAGTCACCATGGCGCTGCTCTCGGCCGGCCTGCGCGCCCGCGCCGACCTGCGCAATGAGAAGATCAGCTACAAGGTGCGCGAGCACTCGCTGGCGAAGGTCCCGGTGATCCTCGCCGTCGGCAAGCGCGAGGCCGAGGAGAAGACGGTGACCGTGCGTCGTCTCGGCAGCCAGGCCCAGACGGTGATGAGCCTCGAGGCCGTGATCGCGGCGCTGACCGAAGAGGCGACGCCGCCGGATCTCGCGCGCATCAAGAAGGCGCGGGCGGGCTGATCTTCGCCGATTGTCAGAACAAGGTCGTCCCGGGGGCCCCCTTTTGGCGTCCGGGACGACGCAGATGGGTAGCTCGCGAGGGTAGCTTCTCCGCCCTCGCCAAAGCACCTCAGATGACGGCAAATAGGCGGCGATGCTGACAGGTTCCTATCGCAAGCGGCTCGATGCCGATCTGATCCGCTGGGTGGGCGAAGGCCTGGTCAGCGCCGAGAGTGCCGCCACGATCCGCCGTTCGCTGGCGCAAGAAGGCGGTTTTCGGCTTCCCGCTTTGCTCGGCCTGTTCGGCGGGCTCCTGATCGCCGCCAGCGTCTCCGCCTTCGTCGCCGCGAACTGGGAGGAGATGCCGCGGCTGGTGAAGCTCGGCCTCATCCTCTTCGGACTCGCGGGCTCGTTCGCCGTCGCCGCCAGGCTGGAGAGCCGCGGCTCGACCGGCGGGGCCGATGCGGCCGCGACCTGCGGCACGCTGATCTTCACCGCCGGCGTCGCGCTGGTCGGGCAGATGTACCACCTGCCGACCGACTGGCCGGGCGGCGCCCTGCTGATCGCCATCGGCGCGCTGGTCGCCGCCTTCCTGCTGCGCTCGAACGGTGCGCTGGTCGTCGCCCTGGTCGCGATCTGCGCCTGGGCCGGCGGCCGCTGGTTTGAAGGTGATGGCCAGGTCCATTTCGGCTTCTGGCTCGCCTTCCTGCCGGCCTTGTGGCTGGCCTGGACGCGGCAGAACCGGCTCGTCCACCATGCCGCCGTGCTTGCGGCGCTGCTCTGGTTCGCCTCGCTGCCCGGAAGCTCCAGCTTCATCCTCTTCGATTACGGCCTGCTCGCCTATGGGCTCGCGCTCTCCGTGCTGTTCGTCACGCTCGGCGCCTTCGCGCTCGACCGGGGCGGGCCGGGCCTTTTGACCGCCTGCCTGCCCTGGGGGCTGATCGGCCTTCTGGTCACGCTCAATGTCGAGCTGGTGCGCATCCTCGATGCGCATGAGGCGCGGCCGGGCACAGCGATCTCGCTCAACTACTTCGCCTATGCGCTGGCGGTTCCGGCGCTGACGGGGCTTGCGCTGCTCGGGCGCGAGCGGCGCTTCGTCTGGCCGCTTTCGCTGGCGCTGCTGCTTTCGCTGATGGTTCCGGTGGTGTTCTGGAGCGGCAGTGTCGTCGCGCTCCTCGGCAAGATCGCGATCGCGACACTGATCCTGGTGATCGCCATCGCGCTCGTCCTCGCGGGGGCCGGCGGCGGCGTGCGCCGGCTGACCATCGCCGGCTCCGGGCTGTTCGCCGTCGCGGTCCTGATCCTGCTCTGGCAGACGATCGGCACGCTGCTCGACCAGTCGCTGTTCTTCCTCGCCGCGGGCGCGATCCTGATCGGGCTCGCCAGCGGCGCGCGCCGGCTGCTCGCCAAATTCGCCAAGCCGACGGAGGCGTCGCCGTGATCCGCCTTCCTGCCGCAGACCAACTCGTCGGCCGCGTGCCGGTGCTCTGGCGGGCGCTCGCCGCGATCCTGATCCTCGGCGGCCTGATCCTGCTCCTGGTCGAATCGCGTGCCCGCATCCTGCGCGCGGGCACCGAAGTCCGGCTGGCGACCGCGCCGGTCGACCCGCGCGACCTGTTCCGCGGCGACTATGTCATCCTGAACTACAAGATCAGCACGCTCGACCCGGCGGCGCTCGACGGCGAGAAGTCTCTGCGGCGCAACCAGATCGTCTATGTCCGCCTGGCGCCTGGCGCCGACGGTTTCGCCGAGGCGAAGGGCGTCTATCTCGCGCCGCCGGCGCTCGTTCCCGGCGAGAGCGCGATCGAAGGCCGCGTCACCTCGACCAGCAGCTGCCTCGCCGGCGCCGATGGCGAGCCGGACTGTAAACTCGGCACCCGCGCCATCCGCGTCGCCTACGGGCTCGAAAGCTATTTCGTGCCGCAGGGCACGGGGCTCGCGATCGAGCGCACCGAGCGCAAGCGCATCGAGATCATCGCCGCGGTCGCTCCCTCGGGCCAGGCTGCGATCAAGCGCCTCTTGATCGACGGCAAGCTGGTTCACGCCGAGCCGCCATACTAGAGCCGTGTCGGATCAGGCTGGAGCAAGCTGAGCTGGACGAGCTCCGGGAAGCTGTCTGGCAGTAGCAGTCCTCATCCTGAGGAGCTGCGCAGCAGCGTCTCGAAGGATGCTCCAGATGGTTTCGGAGCCTCCTGAAGCATCCTTCGAGACGCCATCCCTGGCGGTATGGCTCCTCAGGATGAGGGCTGTACGAAGTCTCAAGCAGATTCAGAGCGTGCCGGAACGGTCCGGCCGCAGGGGCGTTCATCTCCCCGAGCACAGTGTTGTGAACGCCGCCGGCGGAGCCTTGGCGGTGACACAATGTTAAGATGAACGTCAGATGAACGAGGCGCTGACGGCCTCTCGATTCAGCCTGTGACGGAGCGGTGTTGACGTGAGCGGTTTCTGGCGCCTGATGCTGTTCGGAAAGGGGCCGCGCGAAGCAGCTCTGCCCGGGCGCGATCTGCGCATCGACGCCATTCGCGGCCTGATCCTGCTGATCATTTTCGTCAATCACATGCCGGGCAACGTCGTCTCGGGATGGATGCCGTACAATTACGGCTTTTCCGACGCCGCCGATATTTTCGTGCTGCTCGCCGGGGTGTCGGCCGCCTTCGCCTATGGCCGTCTGATCGACCAGCGCGGCATGCTCGTCGGCTCGCTCAAGGTCGGCGCCCGGATCTGGACGCTCTATATCGCGCATCTGGCGCTGTTCGTGCTGGTCTGCGGCATCATCGCGACCGCGATCGTGCGCACGCAGAACTCGCTCTACATGGAAGCGATCAACATCCAGCCCTTCTTCAGCGACACGCCGGCTGCGGTGATCAACGCGCTCGGGCTGACCTATCAGCCCTATTATCTCGACATCCTGCCGCTCTACATCGTGCTGCTGGCGCTGTTCCCGCTGATCTATGTCGCGGCGCGCACGAGCCCGCTGCCGACCGTGATCTTCTCGCTGGCGATCTGGCAAGTCGCGACGCATTTCGGCCTGAACCTGCCGAACCATCCGGGCGAGGCCGGCTGGTTCTTCAACCCCTTCGCCTGGCAGGTGATCTTCGTTCTCGGCGTCGTGCTCGGCCGGCTGGCGCTGGTCGGCGCGACGGTGCCGCGGCTCGTCCTGCTCGACCTCCTGGCGGCGGGCGTGCTGGTTTTCGCCGCGGCGGTGAAGCTCTCCACCAGCAACTTCCTCGCCGGCGTCCCGGTGCTCGGCGAGTGGGTCGACGGACTGCAGATCGGCATCGACAAGACCAACCTCGCGGTGGTGCGGGTCGTCCACCTGCTGGCGCTGGCCTGGCTGGTGCTGCGCTATCTGCGGCCGGGCGCGGCGCTGCTGCGCAGCCGGATCGGCGGCGGGCTCGCGGTGATCGGGCGCCATTCCCTCGAAGTCTTCTGCGCCGGCATCGTGCTCGCCATCGCCGGACAGATCATCCTGGCCGAGACCTCCTTCGTCCTGTGGGTACAATTGCTTGTAAACTTCGCAGGGATTACGATCCTGGCCGGGCTAGGAATGTTTCTGTCGTGGTACAAGACGCTTACGGCTCGCGCCGCCGGCGCCCCTCGCGAGCAGCCTGTCGCGGCCTGATCGCCGCCGCCTTCGCACTTGCGGTTGCGCCGGTGCTCGCGGCGCCGAAGCCGCTTGCCCCGGCGAATGATGCGCGCTGCCGGGCCGGCGCCAGCCAGCACCCGTTCGCACCCGTCCTGCCCGCGGCGAAGCGCGCCCTGACCGAGACCAACCAGCTCGTCATCGTCGCTCTGGGATCCTCGACCACCGCCGGCTCCGGCGCGAGCGAGGCCAATAACAGCTATCCGGCCGTGCTCGAGGCGGAACTGCGCCGGCGCCTGCCGGGCCGCGAGATCAAGGTGATCAACAAGGGCGTCGGCGGCCAGTCGGCCTATGACATGCTGCTGCGCATGGAGAGCGACGTCATCGCCGAAAAGCCCTCGCTGGTGATCTGGCAGACGGCGGTGAACGATGCGATCCGCGATATCGGCGAGGAGAAGCTGGCGAAGATCCTGAAGAAGGGCATCCGCCAGGTGCAGGGCGCCGGGATTGACCTCGTGCTGATGGACCTGCAATGGCTGCCGCGTGAGGGGCGCTATCCGAAATACGACGACTACCGCGCGGTGCTGGCCAAGACGGCGGCCGAGAACAATGTCGCTGTCTTCCCGCGCTACGGCATGATGCGGACCTGGTCGCGCAGCAAGCAGTTCACGCCAGAGGAGCTGGTCGGCATGGATGGCGACCTGCATCTCGTCGATGCCGGCTATCGCTGCCTCGCCGTGCGCCTCGCCGACGGGATCGCGGCGGCCCTGACCGGGACGCGGCCGGACGGCAAGCCGACTAACTGAGGCTGCGGCGAGCCCGCGATCAGCGGGCGATCACCTCGATGTCGCGGTCGCGCCCGGCCTCGACCTTGAATTCCCGCGAGAAGACCTGCCCCTCCTGGCGCGCGATCAGCACATAGTCGCCTTCCGCCAGGATGACCTGCGGGAAGGCGCCGATCGCCTCGCGGATGACGTCGCCACCAGGGGTCAGCACGCTGAAGGCGGTGCCGGCGAAGGCTTCCCCGCCCGGCCCAGCGACGAGCTTGAGCGTCACCATCGCGGCCCGGTGATGCAGCGTCGCCTGCGTCACCTTGCCGGATTCGACCCGGACGTCGGAGCGCTGGATGGCGTTGGAATCACCATAGGTCGAGACGATGTGATAGGTGCCCTCGGGCAGCCGGATCAGCTCGCCGGCCTTGGCGTTGTTGACGACGAGGCGGCCTTCCGAATTGCCCTGAAGCGGCACGAAGATCGAGAAGGTGAGCTGCGCCGGGGGGATCGGCGTCTCGCCGATCGAGCCGGCCAGCGAGAGGGCGCCGGCGCTGATGCTGATCCTGTCGCTCAGCCCCTGCGGGCCGAGCGTGACGCGCTTGGTGCCGCTGGCGAAGCCATAGGCGGCGTGCAGCAGATAGACGCCGGGCTCGAGCTGGAACACCGGCTCGGCATCGTTGGAACGGGCGACGATGCGCGGCGGGGTGCCGTCCGCGGTCTCGACCAGGACGCGCCAGACCAGGCCGGAGCGGATCGGCTTGCGGTCGCCCGAGAACTGCGCGCTCAGTGCCAGCGCCGCCTGGCCGGCGCGCGTGCCGAGGAAGCTGTTGGCGGCGGGAGCCGGAGCGGTGGCGGGCGGCGCGGGGGCCTGTGTCTGCGCGAGCGCGGGCAGCGCGACGAGAGCCGCCAGCAGGGCGACCGCGCAGCTGCGGGCAGCCCGCCGGCCGCCAAATTTGAACTCTTCGCTTTGAAACATGCGCCGTGCCGTCATCGTCCTTGCGCCGGAGAAGGAGCAGGCTCGCTTGTCCTCATCATGGCAAAACCTTAACTCAGGAGCGGCCGCCAGCGGCGTTCGCCCTGCCATCCTCTCCTGCCTGGATCGTTCATGACCGACACGCTCGCCCTGCTCAAGCTCCGCCGCTCGGTTCCGCCGCAATTTCTGGCCGCGCCCGGCCCGGATCAGCGCCAGCTTTCCGAACTCCTGACCATCGCTGCGCGGGTGCCCGACCATGGCAAGCTCGTGCCCTGGCGCTTCATCGTCTTCTCGGGTGAGGCCAAGGCGAAGGCCGCGGCGCTGGTCGGCGAGATCTTCCGCAAGCGCAATCCCGATGCGCCCGAGGACAAGGTCGCTTTCGAGGCCAAGCGCCTCGCCCATGCGCCGGTCGTCATCGCCGTGGTCTCGCGCGCCCGCCAGCACGAAAAGATCCCGCTCTGGGAGCAGGAGCTCTCGGCCGGCGCGGTCTGCTTCAACCTGCTCGTCGCCGCCGAGGCGATGGGCTTTGCCGGCTCCTGGCTGACCAACTGGTTCGCCTTCGACCGCGACGTGCTCGACGCCTTCGGTGTCGCGGCGGACGAGCGCATCGCCGGCTTCGTCCATCTCGGCACGGCCGACACGAAGCCCGCCGATCGCGAGCGGCCGGACCTTGCCGCCATCGTCAGCCATTACGGGCAGTGAGCGCGGCGATGATCTATTCGAGCAGCGGCGAGCCGCATGACCTCAAGCACGACCCGTTCAAGGCGATCGTGGCGCCCCGGCCGATCGGCTGGATCAGCGCGGTGAGCGCCAAGGGCGAGGTCAATCTCTCGCCCTACAGCTTCTTCAACGCGATCTCCTCGCGGCCCAATATCGTGATGTTCTCCTCGGAGAACCGGAAGGACGCGGTGGCCTTCATCGAGGAGACCGGCGAGTTCACCTGCAGCCTCGTCACCCGAGCGCTCGCCGAGCAGATGAACCAGACCTCGGCGCCCTTGCCGCGGGGGGAGAGCGAATATGCCCATGCCGGGCTCGCAATGGCGCCGTCGCGCTTCGTCAAGCCGCCGCGCGTCGCGGCAAGCCCGGCCGCGCTCGAATGCAAGCTGCTCTCGGTCCAGCAACTGCGCGATCTCGACGGGCAGGAGGTGCCGCGCTGGATGGTGCTCGGCCAGGTGGTCGGCGTCTTCATCGACGAGGCCTATGTCCGCGATGGCCGCTTCGACACCGCCGGCGCCAATCCGATCGCGCGCTGCGGCTATGCCGACTATGCCGAGGTGACCGAGCTGTTCTCGATCGCGCGTCCGCCCGGCGGCTAGACGCGGATGGCGCCGCCCGATGACGAGCAGGACCCGGACTGGCGCATGACCGTCAACCTGCTCGCCATCGTCGCGGTGCTGGCGCTGCTCGGCCTCGGCTTCTGGCTGCTGCGCGAGCTGCATCAGGCCGGGAAGGCGCAGGACTGCCTGTCCTCCGGCCAGCGCAGCTGCCGCCAGATCAGGACGCCGTGACGGCCTGCCGGGCAGGGCGAGGCAGGGACCGCAAGGCTGTGCCGCAGGCGTCAAAGCCTGAATCTTCGGAATCGGTTGGCGCCTGTGCTTAATCCGCCTTGCCAGTCCGCGCGGCCGGCCGCAGTCGGCGCAGCGTCGCGCCGCCGGGACCTTGCGCGGCTTCGCTGATCAGCCGCCCGAGTTCGCGGGCGCAGGGCGTCTTGCCGCCGGGCGACCAGATCAGCGCGAATTCCAGGTCCGGCAAGGGCGGCAGGCCGTAATCGGACCCGAGCACCTTCATGCCGGGTTCCAGCTCGTCATCGGCGATGATGGAGGCGCCGAGCCCGGCCAGCATCGCCGCGCGCAAGCCGTGCAGATTGGCCGAGGTGAAGCCGGTGTGCCATTCGATGCCGGTATCCGCGAGAGACTCGATCGCGACCGCCCGGCAGAGGCAGGGCGGATTCGAGAGCGCGAGTGGCAGCGAGGCGCCCGGCAGAACGGCGAAATCCTCGGACGCGGCCCAGACGAAGCGCTGCCGTCGCAGCACCGTTCCACCGCTCTCGCCGGCCCGGCGCATCGCCACCGCAAGGTCGAGCTCGCCATTGTCGATCCTGGCGCTGAAATCCTGGCAGACGCTGACCGAGGCTTCGAGGCGCACGGCCGGGAAGGCGCGGGCGAAGCGGCACAAGAGCTGCGGCAGCTCGTCGCCCAGGAAATTCTCCGGCACGCCGAAGCGGATCGAGCCCGCGAGCGCCGAGATCTGGAAGCGCTGGGCCAAGGCCGCATGAGCCTGCAGGATCTGCCTGGCATGGCGCAGGAAATCCTCGCCATCCTCGGTCAAAGCCAGCTTGCGCGTCGTCCGCACGAGAAGCGGGCGGCCGACCTGCTCCTCCAGCCGGCGGATCTGGTGGCTGACCGCTGACTGCGTCAGGTGCAGGCGCTCGGCGGCGCGGGTGAAGCCGCCGGCCTCCTCGACTGCGACCAGGGCGCGCAAAAGCTCGGGAGCAAAATCCATGACGGCGATTTATTATCATCATCACTGAAAAACGAGAAATTAAATCATTTCCGTCATGTCAGGGCTGCCCCTAGACCAGTGCCTCCATCGATCCCGCCGCTGCGGCGGATCGCGAAAGGTGCTTGCGATGACCAGCTCTTCAAACGCGCGAGACAGGGCGGCACTTGCCGGCGTCTGTCTTGCCTCCCTGATGTTCGGCCTCGAGATCTCCAGCATCCCGGTGATCCTGCCGATTCTGGAATCGACGCTGCCGGCCGATTTCCGCGCCCTGCAATGGATCATGAACGCCTACACCATCGCCTGCACGGCGGTGCTGATGGCGACCGGCACGCTCGCCGACCGCTTTGGCCGCAAGCGCGTCTTCATCGCGACCACGGCGGCCTTCGGCCTGACATCGCTGGTCTGCGGGCTGGCTCCGAACGCACCGATCCTGATCACCGGCCGGTTCCTGCAGGGCATGGCCGGCGGTGCGATGCTGACCTGCGCGATCGCGATCATCTCGCACCAGTTTCCGGACGGGCGCGAGCGCGGCAGGGCCTTCACGCTCTGGGGCGTCGTCAGCGGCGTCGGCCTCGGCTTCGGCCCTGTGGTCGGCAGCATGCTGACGGCGCTGGCGGGCTGGCAATGGGTCTTCCTGATCCATGTGCCGCTGACCGTGCTGGCGCTTGTGCCGGCCGCGATCGGCATCCGCGAATCCAGAGATGCCGAGGCGAAGGAGCTCGACCTTGCCGGCATCGTGACGCTGACGCTCGCGGTCTTCGGCTTCGCCTTCGTCATCACGCAAGGAACCGAACTCGGCGCTGCCGTGGCATCCGGCCTTGCCGGCCTCGCCTTGGCCAGCTTCGTGGCCTTCCTCTTCGTGGAGAAGCGCGCGCCGCAGCCGATGTTTGATTTCTCGGTGTTCCGGATCCGCCGCTTCAGCGGCGCGATCATCGGCTGCGCCGCGATGAATTTCAGCTACTGGCCCTTCATCATCTACCTGCCGATCTACTTCCAGAGCGGGCTCGGCCTCAGCGCCGAGGCGACCGGGCTGCTGCTGCTGGCCTATACCGTGCCCTTCATGGTGATGCCGGTAATCTCGGACCGCCTGCTGCAGCGCCATGGTCCGCAGCTGGTGGTTCCGCTCGGCATGCTCACCATGGGGGCCGGCTTCATCGCGATGTGGCTCGGCAGCGGGGTTGCCCAGCCGGGCTGGCTGACCGTGCTGCCGGGCGCGCTGCTGGCCGGGATCGGGCTCGGCCTGACCAATACGGCGGTGACCAACACCACAACCGGCGCGGTGCCGAGCAACCGTGCGGGCATGGCGTCCGGCATCGACATCAGCGCCCGCCTGATCGCGCTGGCGATCAACATCCCGGTGATGGGGCTGATCCTGGTCGAGGGCATCCGCCAGTCGCTGCCGGCCGGGCTCTCCGGCGTGCTCGACGCTTCGCAGCTGCAGGCGCTGGCGACCTCGGTCGCCGCCGGCAATCTCGGCGCGCTGCCGCAGAGCTATCCGGTCCTGGCGCTGCACGATGCGTCGGGCGCCGGGGTCCACGCGGCACTTGTCCGCGGCTTCGGCTGGGTAATGCTCTATGGCGGCATCAGCGCCGGCGTCCTGGCCGCGATCAGTCTGCTGATCTTCGGCGGCGTCCGGCTCCGGGCGGAAGGCGGCGCGGTCGTCACCTGCGCCGCCTCCGCCGAGCCGGAGGGCTGACCCGGCTTCTCGGCTCAGCCCAGCTTGTCCGCGCGCGCCTTGAGCCGGCGCGCCCGCATCAGATGGGGGCGGTCGAGCATCTCACCGTCGAGGCCGATGACGCCGAGGCCGGGATCGGCGTCGAACAGGGCGATTATCGCCTCGGCGCGGGCCAGCGCCTCGGGCGAGGGCGAGAAGACCTCGTTGATTACCCCGACCTGGGCCGGATGGATCGCCATCTTGCCGGTGAAGCCGTCGCGCCGGGCGGCGAGACATTCCGCCCGCAGGCCGGCCTCGTCCCGAAAGGCTGTGAAGACCGTGTCGATCGCATCGACCTGGGCGGCCGCAGCGGCGAACAGGAGCAGCGAGCGCGCCATCCGGTAGGGATCGGCATAGTCGCCATTCTCCAGGCGGTTGGTTTCGGCGCCGAGGTCGGCCGAGAGATCCTCGGCGCCCCAGGTCAGGCCGGCGAGCCGGTGGCTCGCGCCGGCATAGCTGCCGAGCGCGAAGATGCCCTTTCCGGTCTCGGTGGCGATCGCGATGATCCGGGTCGCGCCGTCGGCGAAATCGGATTCGGCCTCGCGTACCGCTATCTGGGCGGCGAGATGGGTGAGGTCCGGCCCGCCCTCGGCCTTGGGCAGCATGATCGCGTCCGGCGCGCCGGGCATGACGGCGTCGAGATCGGCCTCGGTCAGGCCGGTCGAGAGGGCGTTGACCCGCACGATCAGGCGCGGGCGGTGCGCCAGCGCGCCGGCCTCCTTCAGGAAGTCGCAGGTCAGCGCGCGCGCCTGCGGCTTGCCGTCGAGCGCGACCGAATCCTCGAGGTCGAGGATCAATGCGTCGGCGCCGCTCTCCAGCCCCTTCTGCAGCTTCTTCGGGCTGTCGCCGGGTACGAACAGGAGGGAGCGCATCAGGCCCGCTCCCCGTCGACCGGCCGCTTCTTCATGAAGGCCTGGCGGCGGCACTGCGCCACCAGCGTGCCATCCTGCTTGTAGGCGCGGTGATGGAACTCGACGATGCCGGCATCGGGACGCGAGCGCGACTCGCGCTTGGCGACGATCTCGGTGACGCAATTGATCGTGTCGCCCTCGAAGAGCGGGGCGGGGAAGGTCACGTCGGTCATGCCGAGATTGCCGATCGTGGTGCCGACCGTGGTGTCATTGACGGAAATGCCGATCATCAGGCCGAGCGTGAACAGCGAGTTCATCAGCGGCTTGCCCCATTCGGTCTCGGTCGCGCAGAAATGCGCATCGATATGAAGGGGTTGCGGGTTCAGGGTCATGTTGGAGAACAACATGTTGTCCATCTGCGTGACCGTCCGGGTCAGCCCGTGCTCGATCGAGGCGCCGACCGTGAAGTCCTCGAAATAGAGCCCGCCGCGCCGGTGTCGTTTCGGTTCCGTCATCATCCTGCTCCCAAGGCGTTTTCTGCGTCCGCCAGCCGGCTCACGGCCGGCATTTTAACGGTTCGCTTACCATAATTGGTCCAGTCTTCTCAGGTGCTTCCGCCCGACCGGAGCGGCAGCAGCCCGAGTGGTTCTTCATGTTCCTTTTCAGCACGCCGAGCGCCCGCGAGACAACGCCTGCCAATCCGGTCGTCAGCGCCATCAAGGAGGGCGCCGACCGGACAGGTGTCGGTTTCGACTATCTGCTGAAGACGGCGCAACGTGAATCCTCGCTCGAACCGGATGCCAAGGCGCGCACCTCGAGCGCGACCGGGCTGTTCCAGTTCATCGAGCAGACCTGGCTCTCGATCATGCGCCAGGAAGGCCCGAAGCAGGGCATGGCCAATTATGCCGGCGCGATCAGCGAAGGCGAGAACGGCCGCCTGACCGTCGCCGACCCCGCCATGCGCGAGAAGATCCTGCAGCTGCGCAACGATCCGCAGGTCGCCGCCGTGATGGCCGGCGCCCTGACCCAGAAGAATGGCGAGCAACTCGGTGCGGCGCTTGGTCGCCAGCCGCATGCCGGCGAGCTCTATATCGCACATGTGCTCGGCGCACGCGGCGCCAGCGACCTGATCCGGAGCGTGGGCAGCGATCCCGGCCGCTCCGCCGCCAGCCAGTTTCCGGAGGCGGCCGCCGCCAACAAGGCGATCTTCTTCGACAAGAGCGGCAGGGCGCGCAGCGTCCAGGAGGTCTACGGGGTGCTCGCCGCCAGCCATGCCAATACCCAGGTCGCAGCCTCGACCGGCGCGATGCTGGCACAGGCCCGTCCGAATGGGACGAGCGCGACGGCCTACGCGTCGGAGCCGGCGGTGGTGCCGATCGCCGCCGCGCTGGCGCCGGGGCGCGCCAAGGGGCTGATCGGGCTGTTCTCGACCGAGGGGCCGCGCACGCCGGTCTCGAAGGCGGTCGCCAATCTCTGGACGACGCCGCGCAGCGGCGAGGCTTCGCGCGCCGTCGATGCCGATCCTGCCGCCCGCTATTTCCCCCGCCGCGGCGCGGCCGCGCAGGGCGAGACCACCGCGCAGCCGGCGGCTGCCGGCGAAACCCAGGCTTCTGCCCAGGCACCTGTCGCGATGCGCGCGCCATTGCCGCCGGCACGGCCACGCGAACTCGCCGCCGACAGCCAGCCGGCGGTCGCGACGGTCGCTGACAAGCCGGCTCGCGCCTCCTCACCCCGCCGCGGCCCGCTCGATCTGAGTGCTTTCATGACGCATGGCAGGCGCGGATGATCGTACGTCGCTTCCTTCTCTGGGCCCGTACCGCCCCGGCCGAGGCGCGCGCCGCCGGCGCCGCGGCCCTAGCCGGCGCCTATCTCCGCTCGGCGATGTCGCCCGAGGACCGGCGCGAGGCCGAGACGGCGCTGATCTCGCTGGTCGACGATCCCTCGCCATTGGTGCGACGGGCGCTCGCTGAGGAACTTGCCGGCGCGAGCGGTGCACCACGCACCCTGGTTCTGGCGCTGATCGCCGAGCAGAGCGACATCGCCGCCCTGCTGCTGGCGCAGTCGCCGGTGCTCGGCGAGGCCGATCTCGTCGATGCGGCGGCGGTCGGCGACGGGCTGGCGCAGCGCGCCATCGCGCAGCGGCCGCATCTGCCGGTGAGTGTCGCGGCGGCGCTGGCCGAGGTCGGTGTCGAGGAGGCGCTGCTGGCGCTGCTCGCCAATCCGACGGCCGAGATTCCGGAATTCTCGCTGGAGCGCATTTTCGAGCGCGAGGGCGAATCCGGAGCGGTGCGCGAGGCGCTGCTGGCGCGGCTCGACCTGCCGGCTGGCCTGCGCCACTCGATCGCCGCCAAGGTTTCGGATGCGCTTGCCGCCTTCGTCAGCGGCTGCGGCTGGCTGACCGAGGAGCGCAGCGCACGGCTCGCCCGCGAAGCGACCGAGCGCGTGGCGGTGGCGCTCGCCGCCGGCGGCGAGGACAGCGACGCGCCGGCGATCGTCGAATGCCTGCGCGAGAACGGAAGGCTGACGCCGGGCGTCATCCTGCGCTCGCTGCTGAGCGGCGAGCCCGCCCTGGCGGAAGCCGCGTTCGCGACGCTCTCCGAGCTGCCCCTCGGGCGCGTTCGGGCGCTGCTCTGGGACAGGGGTGGCTCGGGCCTGAAGGCGCTCTATCGCAAGGCCGCGATGCCGGCCGTGCTGCTGCCGGCCTTCGCCGCGGTCGTGGCGGCGCTGAAGCGCGGCGGCTACGCCGCCGCCTCCGGTGCGAGCGGCATCAACCGGGCGCTGCTCGCCGAGGTGCTGATCGCCTGCGATGGCCTCGAAGGCGCCGAATCGCATGCGCTGATGGCGCTGCTGCGCCGGCTCGATGCGGAAGCGGCGCGCGAAGAGGCGAGGGGGCTCGCCGACTCGCTTGCCGACGATGCGGCGCTGGCGCTGCTGGTCGAGGCCGACCCGCAATTCCTGGTCGAGCTCGACCTCGGCGATCTGCGCGAGGTCGCGTAGCTGCGAGCAAGTCGCTCCCGCTGCGAGGTGAAACTGCGTCGGTTTCGCCATCCTCTCCGTCATCCCGGATAAGCGGCTAAGCCGCGCCGCTCCGGGATCCATCATCGAACACATCGCTCTGCGATGGATCCCGGCGCTCCGCTTCGCTGCGGCCGGGATGACGTGTCGGCTAGGGAGCAACCTGCCCGGTATCAGTACCCGAACTGTTCCCGCAGGATCCGCTCGTCCAGGCTGTGGCCGGGATCGTGCAGCATGACGAGGTCGAGCGAGCGGTCGATCGCGATCGCGACCGAGGCGACGTTCTCGATCTGGATATGATCGGCAACGGCGCTGACCGGGCGCTTCTGCGCCTCCAGCACCTCGATCGTCACCTGCGCCTGATCGGGCAGCAGCGCACCGCGCCAGCGCCGGGGCCGGAAGGGCGAGAGCGGGGTCAAGGCCAAAAGGGGCGCGTCGAGCGGCAGGATCGGGCCGTTGGCGGAGAGGTTGTAGGCGGTCGAGCCGGCCGGAGTCGCCAGCAGCACGCCGTCGGCGACGAGTTCCTCGAGCCGGACCTGGCCGTCGACCGAAAGGCGCAGCTTCGCCGCCTGGTAGGAGCGGCGCAGCAGCGAGACCTCGTTGATCGCGCGGGCCTCGACCTTGTGGCCGTCGCGGTCGATCGCGGTCATCACCAGCGGATGCACGACGCTGCGCTGCGCCGCCTCGAGCCGCTTGCGCAGGCCGCGCTCCTTGAACTCGTTCATCAGGAAGCCGACCGAACCGCGATTCATGCCGTAGATCGGCTTGGCGGTGCCCATGAAGCGATGCAGAGTCTGCAGCATCAGCCCGTCGCCGCCGAGGGCGACGACGATGTCCGCCGCCGCCGGCTCGGCGTCGCCATAGCGCTCGACCAGCTTGGCGAGTGCGGCCTGGGCCTCCGGCGTCTCGCTGGCGACGAAAGCGATGGTTCCGCTACGCTCGGTCATCGCTGGATCATTGCAGTAGCGCGCAAGGCCTGCGCGAAAATCCGTGCCATTCCTCGCGCCATCCTCCCGGTCGCTGGTCGAGCCCGTGCCATAGCACGGGCCGGTCCGGGATCGCGAGCCACGGTGCCAAAAGAAACGGTCGGGGCGCTGGCCCCGGCCGGGTAGCTATGGCCAGACCTGGCCGGCTCTCGGCGATCTCAGATCGCGCTGCTCCATTGCACCGGAACCAGCTCGAAACCGTTGCCGTCCCGGGCGATATGGCCGGTGGCGGGGAAGGGCGCGTGGTAGAACGCGACCTGCATCTTATCGGCCGAGACCATGTCGAGCAGCTTGCGGCGGGTGGCGGCGGCCTGCGGGCCGTCCATGTCGAAAACCGCCGACCAGTCGGGGTTGCGCACGAACAGCGCCGGGTGGTTCGTGGTGTCCGACATGATCATCAGCTTGCCGGAGCCGGAGGCGACGGCGAAGACGGTGTGGCCGGGCGTATGGCCGGGGGCGGCGACCGCGGTGATGCCGGGCAGGATCTCCTTGCCGGCCTCGAACTGCTTCACATCCTTGGCGACGGGGCCGAAGACGCGGCGCACACCGGCGAAGGCGCCCTTCATCGCGTCCGGGGCCGCATTCATCTTGGCGTCGTCCATCCAGAACGCCCATTCGGCGGCCGGGACCATGACCTCGGCATTGGGGAACATGGCGGTCCCGTCCTTGAGCCGGAAGCCGTTGATGTGGTCGCCGTGGAAATGGCTGAACACCACCGAGGAGACGTTCTTCGGGTCGAAGCCGGCGGCGCGGAAATTCTTCAGCCAGGCGCCCGAGGTCGGCGCGCCGGAATCGCCATTGCCGGTGTCGATCAGGGTGAGCTTGTCGCCGGCCTGGATGGCGAGGGTGGTGAAGGTGATCGAGAGCGCGTCGCTCGGCAGATAGGCCTGCTCCATCGCCTTCTTGACGTCGGCGAGCTCGGCATTGCGCACGAAGCCTTCGAGCGGGCGCCTGGCGAAGCCGTCATTGATGGCGGTGACGGTGATGTCGCCGACCTTGTAGCGATAGAAGCCGGGGTTCTGGTTCACGGGGGCTCCTTGGGCCTGGGCCGGGGCGATGCCGAGGGGCAGATCGAGCGAGGCCGCTGCTGCGAGCGCGCCGGCACCCGCCATCAGGGTGCGGCGCGAAAGGTCCAAACGGGTCATGATCGGGCTCCAACCGGTGGGCGAGGATACGCTGCCCCGGTGACGCTGCCCGCCAGCCGGTATCGCATCCTGGGCTGGGCTCAGCCTGTGCAGCAAACTAGCGGGCCGGGCGATGGCTTCAACCGTCGCCGGGTGGCGCAGGGTCAACTTTCCGTGATTTTGCCGCCACGGGCCGCAAACGCCTTGAGCAGGGCGGCGCAGAGCGCGAGCGAGGCGAGCGCGCCGTGGCCGCTCGAGCCGGCGACGAGCGCCTCGAAGGACTGCTCCTCGGCGACGATGGAATGCAGGCTCCAGTTCCAGTCGGGCGCCTTTTGCCGGAGCACGCTGACGGCGACGTCGATCTCGGCGCTGATCTTGCCGATCGCCTTCCAGAGCGCGCCCTGCTGGTAGATGCCGCCGGGTGGCGTGCGTGGGCCGGCCAGCAGCGTGGGCTTGCGGCGAACGGTGAAGCCCAGCGCCTCGTAGATCTCGGTGTCGAGATTACGGTCGGGGCGACCAGTGGTTTCGCATTGCTGTGCGAGAGCCAGGAGCTTCTCGCGCCGCTCGGCAGAGGTCATCGTTTCGAGCGCTCCGTTCTTGCCGCGCCAGGGCTATGTCGGCCGAGCAAGTTCCGGGCCGATTCAGCTGGACCCTATGGCCCTGCGGCTGGCGCGCCAAGCCGCGGCTTCGTCGATTGCGCGATTCCGTGAACGCGCCGCGAAGGTTGTCAGCCCTTGTCCGCTGCAGCCTTCTCGAGCACGGCGACGACGTCCTCCAGGCTTTCCTTGACGCCGAGCATGAAGTCCTTGCCGAAGCCGATGATGGTGTCGGCTGGCACGCCCTTGTGGACATAGACGACGCTGACCCGGGCCGGATTGACGTAGACGGGCTTGCCGTCGATCGGCGAGGTGAACTTGCAAAGCTTCGGCATGGATCGGTCTCCGGGCGATTCGAGCGGCAGAGCTATACGATGGCGCGTCTTGGCCGCGAACTTTGGCAGCCCCGCGATGCAGTCCTGTGCCGCATGCAGGCGTGCCCCGACGACCGAACGAGGCATGCGCCGAGGTACCCATTCCTGTTCCGGATGTCGCCCCGCTACCCCGTTAGAGCCGTCGGGGATGCTGTCGGCGCCGTGGTGATCGTATTGGCCAATCCGGGCAGAGAAATCATGTCGTGCCCTGCATTATCGCCGAGGCAATTCGGTGCTGCGGATGCTTCCAGGGTGCCGTTTTAGGAAGATGTAAATTTTTCCTGTTACCTCCAACGAGGGGGTTCCGTTATTCGATCGTCCTACTATCGTGAATAGTCATCGGGTTCCCGGAGGTCGTCTCGCTCTAATCCTGTGCAGCTGAACGGTGGACGTCGCTGCCTTACCCTACGCATGAGGGCTATTCGCAACACTGCGCAAGCAATTGCGCGGCGTGCTGTTTTTACGGTTGCGTCAAGGTCGGGCGCTGTCGGAGAAGTAAGATATCAGGAGGAGCGCCCATGCCTTCAACTCGATCGAATCGCATGCTTCGTCGCAAGGAGCTGCGGCTCGTGCTGTTGGCGGGAACGGCGTTGAGCCTGGCGCCGATACAGGGCGCCCAGGCGCAGAACGCGACCTGGCTGGCCGCTCCCGGTACTCCGGAACTGTCTACCGGGACGAATTGGAGCCCGGCTACGGTTCCGACCGGCACCGGATTCTTCGACACATCGAACACGACGGCGCTCACCAACTCCCTTAGTACGACTCTTGGCGGCTTTACCTTCAACGCCGGTGCCGACGCCTACACCATCACCAACACCAACACGCTGATCTTCACCGGCGCGGGCGTCGTCAATAATTCGGCCCAGGTGCAGAGCTTCACCAACAACAACGTCATGGAGTTCCATGTCGCTGCCAGCGCCGGTACCGCTGTGATCACGAGCAGCGGGAACCTGAATTTTCGCGACACCGCGACAGCCGGCAATGCGAATATCACGAACTCGGGCACGATGCATTTCGTCGGTTCGACCACGGCCGGTAACGCGACGATCAACAACCAGCAGTTCGCGGACTTCTATTTCTCGAGCAATGCCGGGAATGCGAACATCACGAATTCGGGCGTCATGATCTTCCATGACACCGCCAGCGCGGCGAATGCGACCTTCACCGTCACTGGTGCCGGTCGACTGGAGTTCGACCAGGCAAGCACCGCCGGCAATGCCACCATCACCAATGGCAACCAGCTGACCTTTTTCGAGAACACCACGGCCGCCAGCGCGCAGATCACCAACAACGCCCTGATGGCGTTCCGTGACAACAGCACCGCCGGCAATGCCACCATCACCAACAACAGCGCTCTCAATTTCGTTCAATTCGCCACGGGCGGAAATGCGACCCTGATCACGACCTCCGGGGGGACCACCGATTTCTCGTTCAGCACCGGACCGAACAATGACGGCAAGCTGAGCGCGGGCTCGATCGCGGGTGCGGGTTCCTATGTGCTCGGAACCAACGAGCTGACGGTCGGTGGCAACAACAGCTCGACCACGGTCAGCGGCGTGATCAGCGGCAACGGCTCGCTGGTCAAGACCGGCACCGGCACGCTGACGCTTTCGGGCACCAACACCTATGCGGGTGGGACCACGATCACCGGCGGGGCCGTCAGCATCGCGGCCGATGCCAATCTCGGCAACGCGGCCGGAGCGCTGACGCTGAACGGCGGCGTGCTCCAAGTCACCGGCACGACACTGACGCAGCTCGCGCGCAACGTCGTCCTCGGCACCGCCGGCGGCGGCTTCGACATCGCCGATGCCGGCAACAGCTTCACGGTGACGCAGCCGCTCTCGGGACCAGGGGCGCTGTCCAAAGCCGGGGCGGGCACTTTGGTCCTAAGCGGCGCCAATACCTATGCCGGCGCCACGACGGTCGCGAGTGGAACGCTGCGGGCGGGCGCGGCCGGCTCCTTCTCGGCGACCTCGGCTGTCACGGTCGCCTCGGGTGCCACGCTCGACCTCGCGGGCTTCAACCAGAGCGTCGGCTCGCTCGCCGGCGCCGGGGCGGTGACGCTCGGCGCGGGCACGCTGACCACGGGTTCCGATGGCAGCTCGACCGCCTTCTCCGGCGCGATCAGCGGGACCGGAGGCCTGACCAAGGCCGGGGCCGGCATCTTCACGCTGAGTGGTGCCAACGCCTATGGCGGTGCGACGACCGTTACCGGCGGGACGTTGCGGGCGGGTGCGGCCGGTGCATTCTCGGCCGCGTCGGCCTTCACGGTCGCCGCTGGGGCGGTTCTCGATCTGGCAGGGTTCACCCAGAGCATCGGCTCGCTCGCCGGGGCCGGCTCGGTCACGCTCGGCGCGGGCACGCTGACCACCGGTTCCGATGGCAGCTCGACCGCTTTCTCGGGCGCGATCACCGGCACGGGCGGCCTGACCAAGGCGGGGGCGGGCACCTTCACGCTGAGCGGCGCCAACAGCTACACGGGGGCGACGACCGTTGCGGGCGGGACGCTGCGGGCCGGGGCGGCCGGCACCTTCGCTGCGGGTTCTGCGTTCACGGTCGGGGCCGGCGCGGTGCTCGATCTGGCGGGCTTCAACCAGACGGTCGCGTCCTTGTCCGGCACCGGGACGGTTGCGCTCGGCGTGGGCACCCTGAGCACGGGCGGTGATGGCAGTTCCACCACCTTCTCCGGGGCGATCAACGGCACAGGCGGCCTGACGAAGGCCGGTTCCGGGACCTTCACGCTCAGCGGAACCAGCGGTTATTCCGGCGCGACGACGATTGCGGGCGGCACGCTGGTGGTGAACGGCTCGATCGCCAATTCGGCGGTGACGGTGGGCAGTGGCATTCTCGCCGGCACCGGCACGGTTGGCGGCATCGCGGTCGCCGGGGGCGGCACGGTGGCGCCGGGCAATTCGATCGGGACGCTGAACGTCGCCGGCAATGTCGCCTTCGCGTCGGGCTCGACCTATCAGCTCGAGATCAACGCCGCCGGCCAGGGCGACCGGATCAATGCCACGGGGATGGCGACGCTGTCGGGCGGCACGGTCCAGGTGCTCGCCGCGGCCGGGAATTATGCGGCGGCCACGAGCTACACCATCCTCACCGCCGCGGGCGGAGTCAGCGGTCAGTTCGCCGGCGTCTCGTCGAACTTCGCCTTCCTGACGCCGACGCTGGTCCATGGCGCGCAGGATGTGGTGCTGACCATGACCCGCAACGATACCGGCTTCGGTCCGGACGGCGGCAACCGCCCCTTCGTCGCGGTCACCCGCAACCAGGGCTTCATCGCCAATGCGGCGGAGCGGCTGGGCGTCGGCAACCCGGTCTACGACACGCTGGTCTCGGCGACGGCGGCGGAAGCCCGCGCCGGCTTCGACCTGCTTTCGGGCGAGGCCCATGCCCAGGGCGTTGCGGTCGCGGTCGGCGAAAGCCGGCTGGTGCGCGAGGCGGTGCTCGGGCGCCTGCGCGGCTCGCTGCTGCCGGTGCCGGGCGGCGAGATCGCAGCCGGGTTCTCGGCCGATCTGCCGAGCGCCAAGGGGCCGGTCGCGATGCCGGCACCGCGTCTCGACGAGCGCTTCAGCTTCTGGGGCGAGGGTTTCGGGGCGCATGCCAACACCGACGGCGACGGCAATGCCGCCTCGCTCTCGCGCCGCACCGGCGGGGCGATCCTCGGCGCCGACATGAAGCTCTATGACAGCGGCGCAAGCTCGCTGCGGGTCGGCATCGCCGGCGGCTATACCCGCTCGGATTTCGACGTCGATACCAGATTGTCGAGCGGCCGGCTCGAGAGCGGCCATGTCCTGCTCTATGCCGGGGCGCGCCATGGCAACTGGCGGCTCGACGGCGGCGTCGGCTACTCCTTCGGCGAGACCAATCTGACCCGCCAGGTCCTGATCCGCGGTTTTGGCAACACGCTGCGCTCGGAGCGCGACACCGACGTGCTGCAGGCCTTCGCCGAGCTCGGCTACGCCTTCCGCTTCCAGGGCTTTGCGCTCGAGCCCTTCGCCCAACTCGCCTTGCTGCGGGTCTCCTCCGGCTCGGCGATCGAGCAGGGCGGGGCGGCGGCGCTGCGGGTCTCTTCGCAGGACCAGTCGCTCGGCTTCACCACGCTCGGCCTTAGGGCCGAGGCGCAGCTCGGGGCGATGCCGCTGTTCGCCCGCGGCCTCGTCGGCTGGCGCTACGGCTTCGGCGATCTCACCCCGCAGGCCGGAACCGCCTTCGTCGCCGGCATCACCCCGGCCCGGGTCTATGCGGCGCAGATCGACCGCAACGCCCTCGTCGCCGAGGCCGGGCTCGACTGGCGCGCCACCGCTTCGACGACGGTCGGCATCGCCTACTCCGCCGCGATCGGCGAACGCACCAGAGACCACGCCCTCAAGGGGCGGCTCGAGGTCAGGTTCTGAAGGCTGGGGGCGCGCTTCGCAGCGCGTCGACCTGACGCGAACACGACAGAAATCCGCGCACCAGCGGAACATCGGCGCGGCCAGCGCCATGGGAAACGATCCGGTGATCGACCCGGATCAATGGCCGGGTCGCGCCGCGATCTCGCTGCGCAGCTGGCGTATCGCGCCGACCAACTCCCTGATCATCGGCATCGCCCGGTATTGCCGCGCATAGAACAAGCCGAAACTCGGGCACCAGTAGCTCGTGTCGAGCGGAACACGGGCTATCGTCTCGGACGCACGCATCCGCGGTGATGGCGGCATGTTGAAGAGCGAATAGCCGAGGCCTGCAGCGACGAGTTCGGCCGCGAGCTCACGCGAATTCACGACATAGCGCAGCGCCGGCTTCAGGCCATGCTGCTCGAACAGGCCGGCGTAATAGGCGCGGGCACCCGGGAAATCGAGCAGTATGTATGGCTCCTCCTGCAACGCGGCCAAGGTTACCGAGGCGGCGCCCGCCAGCCCATGGCCGCGATGCAGGCCGGCATGGATCGGCGCACGCATGATCGGAACGAAGGCGAGGTCCACCGTCATGGCGTCGTTGAAGGCGAGGCCGGCGAGCAGCTCGCCGGACCTCACCCGCGTCGCGACCTCTTCCGAGCTCATTTCCTCGAGACGGAAGCGCGCCTGCGGCGCTCGGGAAGCGAGATGGAGCAACAGGGGCGGGATGATCGCCGCCGCGGCGGTGGCAACGACGCCGATCCGCATCTCCGTCTGCCATTCATGCGGAATGCGCAAGGCCGCGTGCTCGAAGGCATCGTGGGCTGCGAGAAACTGCTCGGCGAGCGCCGCGAAGTGTTGGCCCTCCGCCGTCAGCGCGACGCCGCGCGCGGGCGTCCGGCGAAACAGGGGGGCGGCGAGCTTGGCTTCGGCGAAAGCGATGGCCTCGCGGATCGAGGAGGCCGAAATCGCGTGCGCTTCCGCCGCTTCGGCGATCGAGCCTCCGGCCGCGACCGTCACGATGTAGCGCAGCTGCTTGAGCGTGAAGTTCTTCATCGCCAGAACATACATTTTCTGAATGTTCGAGCTAGCTTAATGTATTTTATCGTCGCAATCGGCGATGTGATCCTCCGCTCAGGAGACTGATCACCGTGACCCAAGCCCTGATCGAAACGCTGCGCGGCCAGGAGGCCGAAATGATCGCGATCCGACGCGATCTGCACCGGCATCCCGAGCTCGCCTTCAAGGAGTTCAGGACCGCCGCCCTGGTCGCGGAAAAGCTGCGCGGCTGGGGAATCGCGGTCAGCGAAGGGCTCGCCGGCACCGGCGTAGTCGGCACCTTGCGCGGGCGCCGGCCGGACACTGCCGCGATCGGCCTGCGCGCCGACATGGATGCGCTGCCGATCCGGGAGGCGACGGGCCTGCCCTACGCCTCCGTCCATGACGGGCTGATGCATGCCTGCGGCCACGACGGCCACACGGCGATGCTGCTCGGCGCAGCGCGCCATCTCGCGCTGAACCCTGATTTCGCCGGCACCATCCACTTCATCTTCCAGCCGGCGGAGGAAGGCGGCGGCGGCGGCAAGGTGATGGTCGAGGAGGGCCTGTTCCGGCGCTTTCCCTGCGACGCCGTCTATGGCCTGCACAACGAGCCGGGGCTCGAAATCGGACGGTTCGGTATCCGCAGCGGCCCCATGCTCGCGGCAATGGACAGCTGGCGGGTCGTCTTCAGCGGCACAGGCGGCCATGGCGGGCGCCCCCATCGCGCGACCGATCCAACCATGGCGCAAGCCCAGTTCGTCCTGACGCTCCAGAGCGTGATCGGGCGCAACATTCCCGGCCACGAGACGGCCGTGATCAGCGTCGGGCATATCGGCGCGGGGACAGCGGATGCGCCCAACAACATCCCTGCGCAGGTCCTGCTCGCCGGAACCATCAGAACCTACCGCCCCGAGGTGCGCGAGACCGTGCTCCGGCGCCTGAGCGAGCTCGCGGCTTCCGCCGCCAGCGGCCACAATTGCATGGCCGAGGTCACGATCGACTCGCATTATCCGCCCTTGGTCAACAGCCGGGACGAGACGATCCGCGCCGCAGACGCCGCCGCGGCCGCGTTCGGCGAGGATGCCGTCGACCGCGACTTCCCGCAGATCACGGCTGCCGAGGATTTCGCCTTCATGCTGCGCGAGCGGCCCGGCGCCTTCATGCTGATCGGCAATGGTTTTGCCGCCGACGGCGCGCTCCATCACGTCCACACGCCGCATTACGACTTCAACGACGCGCTTCTGACCATCGGCTCGGCCTATTGGGTGACGCTCGCCCGGCGCGAGCTGCGGCCCGCAGCATGAGAGGGAGCTTTCCGATGCGCCGCAGAACCTTCCTGACAGGTGCCGCAGGCCTCGCCGGAATCGGCTGGAGCGGAACGAGCCGAGCACAGGCCCAGGCCTGGCCGAGCAAGCCGATCCGCCTCGTCGTCGGCTTCGCTGCCGGTGGCGCGTCCGATATCGTGGGACGCCTGATCAGCCCGGGGCTGGGTGAGCGCCTCGGCCAGACGGTCTATGTCGAGAACCGGGCCGGCGCCGGCGGAAACCTCGCCGCCGCCAGCGTCGCCCAGGCGGAGCCCGACGGCTACACGCTGATGCTGGCGACGCCGGGGCCGGAGACGATCAATCCGACAGTCTACGACAAGCTACCCTTCGATCCCCGCAAGGACTTTGCGCCGATCGCGCTGCTCTGTTCGATTCTCGACGTGCTCGCCGTGCCGGCCGACCGGCCTTGGAAGACCGTCAAGGAGCTGATCGACGACGCCCGCGCCAGGCCGGGCGCGATCACCTTCTCATCCTCCGGCATCGGCTCGCCCAGCCATGTCGCCCTGCTGCTGCTGCAATCGCTGACGGGCATCAATGTCGTGCATGTGCCCTATCGCGGCGGCGGGCCGATGATGGGAGACTTCCTGGCCGGTCGGATCGATGCGACGATCGGGACCGGCCCGGTGCTGATGCCGCTCGACGAAGGCGGTCAGTTGCGCATTCTCGGCGTCGCCACGGCCGAGCGCTCGCCGCTCGCACCCCACATCCCGACGATCTCGGAATCCGTTCCCGGCTACGCGATGGCGAACTGGCTCGGCCTCGCCGCTCCGGCCAGAACCCCGCCGGTCTTGATCGAGAAGATCCACCAGGCCGCCCTCGCAACTTTGGCCGACCCGGCGGTGCGCGCCAAGCTCACCCAGCAATCCGCCGTCCCGACGCCGCTTGGGCCGCAGGATTATGCGGCGCATGTGAAGGCGGAATATGAGCGCTGGACGCCTTTGCTGAAAGCGGCGAAGGCCAAGGTCGAATAGGAACGTAAGACGACCTGCGCTTGAGCGAGCGCAGGTTGCGACCGCCGGACGCTCACAGCTTCACGGGTGCCGCTGACCCCGCGATCGGACGGCGCATGCGGTGAACCGCGCCGCGGGCCCGATCACATGGCCATGGCGAGGCCCGCTTCAGGAGTGGCACCGGCTCCCCGTCGCCGATTGGTCATGCGCGTTCGCAACTCTCGGACTGAATTTCGCGCACCCGGTCCTTGTCATCACCGCACGGGGCGTATCGCTTTTCGGCACAACAGCGGTCCAAAGGGTGCCCGGCACGCCAGAGCATGTGCGTAGCTGCAGCGCGAAGCCCATCTCAATGCCGTACAAAAGTGTTGACCGAAAGATATTTGTCCACAACATCTGGATAGATGCGCCGGCAAACCATGAGAACCGCGATAGCGGCGGGGCGCAAAGCAGTGCTGAAGCGTTTCGGGAGGAATGAATGAAGATCGCGAACTCGGCGAAAGCCACCATCATCGGCTCGATCGCCGCCGTCGTTTTCTCGGCATTCGGTGCGAGTGCGCAGGACACCTGCCCCAATCGCGGGCAGCTCGACGACCAGTATTGCGACGCCAACAACGATCTCGTCGCCGACACGCCGACCGACCCCGCCAAGCAGAAAGATCCCTCGACCCTGGTCTTCGCCTACACGCCGGTCGAGGATCCCGCGATCTATGCCAATTTGCTCAAGCCGTTCGTGACGCACCTCAACACCTGCATCGGCCGCAAGGTGGTGTATTTCTCGGTCCAGTCGAACACCTCGCAGATCGAGGCGATGCGTTCGGGCCGCCTGCATGTCGCGGGCTTCTCGACCGGGCCGACCGCTTTCGCCGTCAACATGGCCGGTGCGGTGCCCTTCGCCGCCGGCGGCTCGGAAGCCGGACCGCGCGGCTACAAGCTGATCGCGCTGGTCAAGGCGAACAGCCCCTACAAGTCGATGGCCGATCTCAAGGGCAAGAAGGTCGCGCATACCTCGCCCTCCTCGAACTCCGGCAATCTCGCGCCGCGCGTCCTCTTCCCGCCGCTCGGCCTGACCCCGGACAATGACTACAAGCCGCTGATGTCGGGCGGGCACGACAAGTCGATCCTCGGCGTCAACCATGGCGACTACGACATGGCGGCGATCGCGGACGACGTCTTCGAGCGGATGGTCCAGCGCGGCACGATCAAGCGCGAGGATTTCCGCGTGCTCTACACCAGCGAGGTCTTCCCGACGAACGGCTATGTCCACGCCCATGACCTGAAGCCGGAGCTCGCCGCGAAGATCCGCGAGTGCTTCTTCAGCTACAAGTTCACCGACGAGGAGAAGAAGGAATTCAACGGCGAGGACCGCTACGTCCCGATCACCTACAAGGAGAAATGGGGCGTGGTGCGGGAAGTCGCGGAGAAGTCCGGCACGCCGTTCAACAAGCGCAGCTACGAGGCCGAGGCCAAGCGCGAGGCGGAGGCGCTGGAGCGCAAGAAGGCCCAGCAGGCGCCGAAGAACTGATCGCTGGCTCAGCGCCGAAACAAAGGAAGACGGCCCCGGCATACACCGGGGCCGTCTTCGCTTTCAGGCCTGCGGGCCGAAAGCACGCAGCACTTACTTTGAAGGCAGGTCGGCGAGATAGGCCCGCATCTCCCGCTCGGGTCCATGGTGTGAGCTCGTGGTCTTGCCCTGAAGCTCCGGCTTGTCCTTCCAGCCGGGTTCTACCCCGGTCATGTCGGGCAGCAGATGCGCGATGCCCTTGTGGCAATCGATGCAGGTCTTCTCGCCCGTGGTCAGGAAGCGGCTGTGGATGTCCGCCGCCCGGCGTGTCTGCTTGGTGAAGTCCATCGCCACCGAGGAGTGGCAGTTGCGGCATTCCAGCGAGTCGTTGGCCTTGAGGCGCGACCATTCGTGCTTGGCGAGCTCGAGGCGCATGCCCAGGAACTTCTCGCGCGTCGAGATCGTGCCGAAGATCTTGCCCCAGACCTCCTTCGAGGCCTGCATCTTGCGGGCGATCTTGTCGGTCCAGTTATGCGGGACATGGCAGTCCGGGCAGCTGGCGCGCACGCCCGACCGGTTGGAGAAGTGCACCGTCTGGGTCAGCTCCTGATAGACGTTGTCGCGCATCTCGTGACAGGAAATGCAGAACTTCTCGGTGTTGGTGACTTCGAGCGCGGTGTTGAAGCCGCCCCAGAACAGCACGCCGCAGATGAAGCCACCGACCGTCAGGAAGCCGAGGCTGAGATAGGCGCTGGGCCGGCTGATGATGCGCCAGAACCAGAGAACCCAATTCCAGCCCCATTGGAATAAAGCCTTGAGCTTTGCCATCATGCCGCCCCGTTATCGCTTGCGGCCAATGTCTTTGGCGTCCTGGAAGGTATTCTGGACCAAAGGCGGCACGTCGGTCTGCTGGACATGGCAGGCGGTGCAGAAATAGCGCCGCGGCGTCACGTCCGAGAGCACCTGGCCATCGCGATCCTGGAAATGCGTCACGCTGATCATCGGGGCACCGGAGCCCTCGGTGAACTCGCGCTTGTGGCAGTCCATGCAGCGATTGGTGTTCAGCGTCAGCTGGTAGCCGTCGATCGAATGCGGGATCACCGGCGGCTGCTCCGGATAATTGCGCATGCGCCTGACGTCGTCGACGACGGGCCGGCCGAGCGCCGGGACCCGGTCGAGCTCCATGGGCTGAGCCGTGCCGGTCAGCCGCGGGACGATCTTCACCGGCGCGCCCTCCTGCGAGAAGGCGGCCCCGAAGACGAGGACGATGCAGGCCGCCAGCGCGGCCCCGAGGACGGTCCGCGCGCGCATCAGGCGGTGACCGGAACGATCTTGACCGCGCATTTCTTGAAATCCGTCTGCTTGGAGATGGGATCGGTGGCGTCCAGCGTCGTCTTGTTGATCAGCTGGCTGGCGTCGAACCAGGGCACGAAGACGACGCCGGGCGGCATGCGGTTGCGCCCGCGCGTCTCGACGCGGGTGCGCATCTCGCCGCGCCGCGAGATCAGCCTGATCTCGGCACCCTGGTTGAGCCCGCGCTTGCGGGCGTCTTCCGGATGCATGAAGCAGCGCGCCCCGGGGAACGCCTTGTAGAGCTCGGGCACGCGCATCGTCATCGAGCCGGAATGCCAGTGCTCGAGTACGCGCCCGGTGACCAGCCAGAGGTCATACTCGCCATCCGGCGATTCCGCCGGCGGCTCGTAGGGCACCGCGATGATGCGGGCCTTGCCGTCCTTGTTGCCGTAGAACTCGACGCCCTTGCCCGGCTTCACATAAGGATCGAGCCCCTCGCGATAGCGCCAGAGCGTCTCCTTGCCGTCGACCACCGGCCAGCGCAGGCCGCGGACCTCGTGATAGAGCTCGTAGGGGCCAAGATCATGGCCATGGCCGCGGCCGAAGGTGGCGTATTCCTCGAACAGGCCCTTGTGGACGTAGAAGCCGAAATCCTTGGATTCCTGGTTCTCGTATTCGGGGCTGGTCTCGGACAGCGCGAACTTGTCGACATTGCCGTTGCGGAACAGCACGTCGAACAGGGTCTTGCCGCGATAGTTCGGATTGGCGTCGAGGATCTCCGGCGGCCAGACCTCGTCGGTGGTAAAGCGCTTGGAGAACTCCATCAGCTGCCAGAGATCGGAGCGCGCCTGGCCCGGCGCGTTGACGAGCTGGTGCCAGACATGGGTGCGCCGCTCGGCATTGCCGTAGGCGCCCTCCTTTTCGACCCACATCGCCGCCGGCAGGATCAGGTCGGCCGCCATCGCGGTCACGGTCGGGTAGGCGTCGGAGACGACGATGAAGTTCTCGGGATTGCGATAGCCCGGATAGGTCTCGCCGGAGCTGTTGGGTGCCGCCTGGAGGTTGTTGTTGACCTGGATCCAGTAGAAATTCAGCTTGCCGTCCTTGAGCATGCGGTCCTGCTCGACGGCGTGGTAGCCTGGCTTCTCCGGGATGATGCCGGGCGGAACACGCCAGATCTCCTCGGTGTGCTTGCGATGCTCGGGATTGGTCACCGTCATGTCCGCCGGCAGGCGATGGGCGAAGGTGCCGACCTCGCGGGCCGTGCCGCAGGCCGAAGGCTGGCCGGTCAGCGAGAACGGGCTGTTGCCCGGCTCGGAGATCTTACCGGTCAGCAAATGCAGGTTGTAGACGAGCTGGTTGGCCCAGACGCCGCGCACATGCTGGTTGAAGCCCATGGTCCAGAGCGAGACGACCTTGCGCTTGGGATCGGCATAGAGCTCGGCGAGCTGCTGCAGGAAGCCGGGCTCGACGCCGGTCAGCGCCGAGACCTTCTCCAGCGTGTAGTCCTTGACGAAGTCGGCATAGGCCTGGAAGTCGCTCGGCGTGGTCGCGGCCGGGTCGGCCGCCTTCCTGGCCTTGACCTCGCGCGGATCGTCCGGCCGCAGGCCATAGCCGATCTCGGTCGCGCCCTTGACGAAGGTGGTGTGCTTCTCGACGAACTCCTTGTTCACCCGGCCGGTCGAGATGATGTGGTTGGCGATGTAGTTCAGGATCGCCAGGTCCGTGCCCGGCTTGAACACGATCGGGATGTCGGCAAGGTCGGAGCTGCGATGGGTGAAGGTCGAGAGCACCGCGACCTTGACATGCGGCTGGCCGAGCCGGCGGTCGGTCACCCTCGTCCAGAGGATCGGGTGCATCTCCGCCATGTTCGAGCCCCAGAGCACGAAGGCGTCGGCGTGCTCGAAATCGTCGTAGCAGCCCATCGGCTCGTCCATGCCGAAGGTGCGCATGAAGGCATAGGCGGCCGAGGCCATGCAGTGGCGGGCGTTGGGATCGAGATTGTTGGAGCGGAAACCGGCCCGCATCAGCTTGGTCGCGGCATAGCCCTCGAAGATCGTCCACTGGCCGGAGCCGAACATGCCGAGCGCGGTCGGCCCCTTGGCCTTCAGCGTCGCCTTGGCCTTGGCGGCCATGGTGTCGAACGCCTCTTCCCAGGACACCGGCGTGAACTCGCCGTCCTTGGCGTAGACGCCGTTCTTCTTGCGCAGCAGCGGCTGGGTCAGCCGGTCGCTGCCATACATGATCTTCGAGAGGAAATAGCCCTTGATGCAGTTGAGGCCGCGGTTGACGTCGGCCTTCATGTCGCCGTGGGTGGCGATAACCTTGCCTTCCTTGACGCCGACCATAACGCCGCAGCCGGTGCCGCAGAAGCGGCAGGGCGCCTTCGACCATTTGATCTGCAGGCTGTCGACGCCGCCGGTGACCGGCTGCGCCTCGGCCGGAACGCTCATATTGGCAGCGAGAGCGGCGACGCCGGCCGCCTGTGCCTTCAGCATCTCGCGACGGGACAGGGTCATGAGTTCACTCCGATATCGTCGAGTTCTGCTATCTGTTCGAAGACCATGTTGGCGGACAGAACGCCGTCCATGAGCCCGATCTCGGCCAGGCGCGCGCCGATCTCGCCGGTGCTCGCGCCTTCCATCACGATGACGATCTTGCCGCCTTCGACACGATGGACCTCGGTAAGCGGCACTGCATTGATCTGGCGCACGACCTCGTCGCAGCGCTCCGGGAAGGCCGAGACCACGGCGCTCGAGATGTGCACGGTGCGGGGGACAGGGTCAGACATGGGCGGCCTCCGCAGCCGATGAGCCGACGGCGATCGCGCCGGCGGGGCAGGTCGCGATGCAGGCGCCGCAGCTGTTGCAGCGATCGGCGTCGAGCGAAGGCAGCGCCGGCCCGCCGAGCCGGGGGCGGAAGCGGATCGCGCCCTCGGGACAGGCATCGCCGCAGCTCTGGCAGACCACGCCGCGCGCGGCGAAGCAGGCCTCGCCGATCGCAACGACATGCGGGAAGGCCGGCAAGGCCCGGTCGAACACCGGCTCGGGGCAGGCTTCCGCGCATTTGCCGCAGAAAGTGCATTCATTGCGGCTGAAATCGATCTGGGGCCAGCGCCCCGGCCCCATCCGGACGATTGCCTGCGGGCAGGCGTCGATGCAGGCGCCGCAACCGGTACAGGCGGAGGCAAGGCTCCCGGCGCTGGTCCAGGGCGGGCGGACCGCGCCCGGCGACGGCGCGAGGCGGCCTGTCAGGAAGCCGCGTCTGCCGAGATCCGGAATTTCGATGGCCATGACCGGTACCTCACGCCGGAGGCCCGGGCGGTCCGAGGACCAGTTGCGACATCCAGACGAGGAAGCCGTAGCCGCCGACGATGCCGACGGCGATGAGCGGCCAGATCACGACGGCAAGGATGATGAATGCCAGGATTTCATCGCGGCGGGTCCGTGTCTCACCAGTTCCAGCACTGACATTCTCGGACATCGCCATAGCTCCCCGATCGCAGGCCATACGCCTCGCTAACTGGGCCTCAAACTGTATCTTTTCTAATGTGATTATGTGACCGGCCGGCGACACTGTCCAGCCTCCCCGGCGCGAATTTCCCGCGGGGAAGGCCGGTATAGACAAGGCGAGCGGAGCAGAGCCGGCCGATCGCGCAAATATACATCAATAATGCCGGTTTTATCGCCTTACACGCTCAGGGCGCGACTTCGCGTCGCGCCTTGGATCGCCCGGCGAAAGCCGAAGCGATGAAGTCTCGGGAGAGCGGCCCCTGCCCTCAGGGGCAGGCGAAGCTGCTGCGGCTGTCAGGAACGCAGCGCGAACCGTTCGGCAGGTTCAGGGCGCCCGAGGCGTCGCGGCGGACATAGGCACCGTTGGGCAAGGTGAAGCCGCCGGCGGGATCGACCTGAACGCGCGTGCCGTCGGGCAGGACATAGCCGCCGGCACCGTCGCTGACGATGCGCTTGGCTTGCGGGGAGACCTGCGGAGCGACCTGCCTCGACTGCGAGACGCAGCCCGCAGCCAGAGCCGCGAGGGCCGCCACGGCGGTAAAACGGAAAGCGCGCATCATCATCACCTCTCGCACAGTCGTGGTTTCCAGCTGGCCCGCGGATATCCGCCGCCCAGCTCCTTCGGGACACCGCAAGGACGGCGGCGAGCCTCTTCGCCTTGCCGTCGGCGGCCCATCGCCAGAGCTTCCCGAATCGCCGGGCAGCGCCTGCCGAAGCGGCAATCTGACGCCGCCGGCGCCATTCCGCAAACCTTGGCCGGCGACAGCCGGCGCTTCGGCAAAGCGCTTCCGGACCGAAGGCGCCGCTCAGCATGGGGTCTGTGCGCGGCAGCAACTTGACAGGAGCGCCTTGAATCGGGTCCTTGCGCCGACCGTTGCGCTATCGTTAGCATAGCCCGACACCGTGAGGACGAGGGACAACTTGGCGCAGATTGCAGCAGAGATCGTCGCCGACTTCCTGCGCAGCGCGGGGCTGGTCGAAGACCTCGCACAGGCGCGACTGACGCCGCTGACCGGCGGCGTCGCCTCCGACATCTGGAAGGTCGAGAGCGGCGGGCGGGTCTTCGTCGTCAAGAAGGCGCTGGCGCAATTGCGCGTCGCCCAGACCTGGCTCGCGCCGGTCTCGCGCAATGCCAGCGAGGTCGACTGGCTGAGGGAGGCCGGCCGGATCGTTCCTGAGGCCGTGCCCGCGATCCTCGCCGACGACGCAAAGGCCGGCATCTTCGCGATGAGCTATCTCGACCCTGCCGACCATCCCGTCTGGAAGCAGGAACTGCGAGCCGGGCGCGCGGATCCCGGCTTCGCCGGGAAGCTCGGGCAGGTCGTCGCCGCGATCCATGCCCGCACCCGGGGCTCGGCGGAGATCGCCCGGCGCTTCGCCAATGACGACACCTTCCACTCGATCCGCATCGAGCCCTATCTGGAGGCCACGGCGCGCGTCCATGCCGACCTCGCCGTCCCGCTCATGACCCTCGCCAAGGAGACGCTCGCAGCGAAGCTGGCGCTGGTCCATGGCGACGTCAGCCCGAAGAACATACTGGTCGGCCCAAGGGGTCCCGTCATCCTCGATGCCGAATGCGCCTGGTATGGTGAGCCGGCTTTCGACCTCGCCTTCTGCCTCAATCATCTCCTGCTGAAATGCCTATGGACGCCTGCCGCCGGCACCGGTTTCCTTGCCTGCTTCGATGCGCTGGCCGAGAATTATCTCGCCGGGGTCGACTGGGAGCTGCGTGAGGTGATCGAGGCGCGCGTCGCGCGGCTGCTGCCCGCCCTGTTCCTGGCCCGCGTCGACGGCAAGTCGCCGGCCGAATATGTCACCGCGGACGCCGACAAGAACCGTATCCGGCGTGTCGCCCGTCCGCTGATCGCGAGTCCGGTGCCGCGCCTTTCAACCATTCGCCAGCTCTGGGCCGAGGAGATTTCCCGATGATGGATACGACGATCGCTGCCGTCCGCGGACGCCGGGTCTGGGATTCCAGGGGACGGCCGACCGTCGAGGCCGAGGTCCTGCTGAAGAGCGGCCTGCGCGGGCGCGCCATCGCCCCGGCCGGTGCTTCGACCGGGACCGGCGAAGCGCTCGACCGCCGCGATGGCGGAACCGCCTTCGGCGGGCTCGACGTCACCGGCGCGGTCGCCGCGGTCAATGGCGAGATCGCAGCGGCTCTCGCCGGGCGCGACGCCGGCGACCAGCCCGGCATCGACGCCGCGCTGATCGCGCTCGACGGCTCGGACAATCTCGGCCGGCTCGGCGGCAATGCCGTGGTCGCGACCTCGATGGCCGTGCTGCACGCCGCGGCAAATGCGAGCGGCCAGCCGCTCTGGCGTTATCTCTCGGCGGGCCGGCCGGTGCGCATCCCGGTGCCGGAGATCCAGATTTTTGGCGGTGGTGCCCATGCGGCGCGGCGCGTCGACGTCCAGGATTTCATGGTGATGTGCCCGGCGGCGAGCTCCTTCGCGCAGGCGCTGGACTGGACGGCCGAGGTCTACCGCGCCGCCGGCGCGCTGATGAAACAGGCCGGCAAGCTCCAGGGGGTCGCCGACGAGGGAGGGTTCTGGCCGGCCTTCGCCTCGAACGAGGAGGCCCTCGACACCCTGATGCGAGCGATCGAGGACGCCGGTTTCAAGCCGGGCCGCGAGGTTGCGATCTCGCTCGACATCGCCGCCTCGGAATTCGGCCGGAGCGGCGCCTACAAGCTGGCACTGGAACAGCGCGAACTTGATTCCGCCGGGATGATCGCTCTGCTCGGGCGCTGGCTCGAGAGCTACCCGATCATCTCGATCGAGGACCCGCTGGCCGAGGATGATGCCGAGGGGTTCAAGGCCTTCACCGCCCTTTACGGCGAGCGCTGCCAGATCATCGGCGACGACTTCCTCGTCACCAATGCCGCCCGTGTCGAGGCTGCGGCGGCCAGCAAGGCGCTGAACGCCGTGCTGATCAAGCCGAACCAGTCCGGCACCGTGACCGGCACCCGCGCCGCGCTCGACGCCGGCAAGGCCGCCGGCTTCGGCACCATCGTCTCGGCCCGCTCCGGCGAGACTGAGGACGTCACCATCGCGCATTTGTCGGTCGGCTGGGATGCCGGCCAGTTCAAGGTCGGCTCCTTCACCCGCTCCGAGCGCATGGCGAAGTGGAACGAGATGCTGCGCATCGAGGAAGAACTCGGCAGCGAAGCCAGCTTCGCCGGCTGGGAGGCCCTGCCCTTCGCTCCTCAACGGAGCTGAGCGGATGAAGGCGCTGTTCCATTTCTCACCGGGCACGGATCTGCGGGCGCGCCTGGAAGCAATTGCCTCGCCGCGGATCGCGATCGTCGACCAGCGCGACGAGGCCGGCTTCGCCCGCGAGATCGCCGATTGCGAGGTCCTGCTGCACGTGCTGACGCCGGTGACGGCGGCGATGATCGCGATGGCGCCAAGACTGCAGCTGATCCAGAAGATCGGCGTCGGCGTCAACACGATCGACCGCGCCGCCGCGGCGAAGGCCGGCATCGCAGTCGCCAACATGCCGGGAACCAACACGGCCGCGGTCGCCGAGCACACGCTGGCGCTGATGCTCGCGACCTTGCGCCGGGTCGCGGCCTTCGATGCGGCGACCCGCGCCGGACGCGGCTGGCAGATCGGCGTCGAGGATGCGATCGGCCTCGGCGAGATCGGCGGCAGCCGGGTCGGCTTCGTCGGCTATGGCGGCGTGCCGCAGCGCCTGACGCCGGCCTTGCAGGCGCTCGGTGCCGAGGTCCGTTTCTGGAACCGGAGCCCGAGGCCGGACGCGGCCGCTATGGCCTTGCCGCTCGACGAATTGCTGGCGACCAGCGACATCGTCTCGCTGCACGTGCCGCTGACTGCCGAGACCCGGCAGATGTTCGATCGCGCGCGCATCGCCCAGCTGAAACCGGGCGCGATCCTGATCAACACTGCACGCGGCGAGCTGATCGACCAGAACGCTCTCGCCGAGGCTTTGCTGAGCGGCCATCTCGCCGGGGCCGGGCTCGACGTGTTCGAGCGCGAGCCGATGACGGAGCCCGGCCCCCTCGCCGCCTGCCCGACGCTGATCGCGACGCCGCACATTGCCTGGCTGACGCCACAGACATTCGAACGCAGCCTCGCCGTGGCGCTGGAGAATTGCCGGCGCCTGGCGGCCGGCGAGCCCTTGCTGCACCAGATCGCACCCGAGACCGCGGCCTGAGCGGATGGCAGCGCGCGGGCCAGGCATGGTGACGGCGCGGCAGGTGGCGGAGAGCCTCGGCGTCGCCGTGTCGACGGTTGGGCGGGCGCTCGCCGACGATCCGCGCATCAGCCCACGGACAAGGCTCGCGGTCCGCGAAGCCGCCGAGCGGCTCGGCTATGTCGAGAACCTGCCGGCGCAGATGATGCGCGGCGGATCGAGCCGGATGATCGGGCTGATGCTGCCGGACATCCGCAACAGCTTCTATGCGACCATTGCGGATGCGCTCTCGACCTGCTGCGACGCCGCCGGTTATCAGCTCGTCGTCTCGATAGCCGACAGCGCCGAGGCGGAAGCCCGCCATGTCCGGCAGCTGGCGAGCGCGCGCGCAGCCGGCATCGTCATCGTTCCTACCCCCGCCCCGCAAGCCGAGACATGCGCGATGCTGGCGCGCATCCCGCATGTCCAATTGCTGCGCCGCGTCCGCGAGCTCTCTCCGGCCTGGTTCGGCATCGACGATATGGAGTGCCTGCGCGCCGGCACCGCCCATCTCATCGCCCGCGGCCATCGCCGCATCGCCTATATCGGCGGAAGCGGCGACTACTCGACTGGGGCCGACCGGCTCGCGGGCTTCCGCCGCGCCTTCACGGAGGCCGGGCTCGATCTGGCGGGAGCGATCGAGCATCTCGGGCCGCCCGCCGATCCGCGCTTCGGCGCCGAGGCCGCCGCTGCCCTGCTGGCGGCGGCCGACCCGCCGAGCGCGATCATCACCGGCGCCGTTCAGCTGACGGGAGCGGTGCTGCAGGCCATTGCCGGCCGCCCGCTTTCCGAAGGGCGCGAGCCTGCGTTGGTCGGCTTCGGCGACGAGCCTTCCTTCTCGTGGTGGCGGGGCGAGCTGACCGCAATCGCCATGCCGATCCAGGAACTGGCGCAGGCCTGCGGCGGCTGGCTGATCGCGCGCCTGGAGACTGGCGCGGCCATCGAGGCCCACGCCAGCATCGCCAGCGCGCAGCTCGTCGAATACCGGCGCGCTTCCTGATCAGGCCAGCCTCGGCTGCTCAGCGCGGCATCTTCATCAGCGCAGCATCTTGGGCAGCCAGAGCGTCAGCTCGGGAAAGAGCGTGATGATCACGAGCGTGCCGACGAGCGGGATATAGAACGGGATCATCTCCTTCAGCACGGCGCGCATCGAGACCTTGGCGATGTCGGAGATCAGGAAGAGCGCCAGACCCATGGGCGGGGTCAGCAGGCCGAGCATCAGGTTGAAGATCGCGACGATACCGAGATGGACGGGATCGACGCCCGCCATGTGCAGCGGGCCGGCGATGATCGGGATCACCAGAAGCGTCGCCGTCGTCGAGTCCAGGAACATGCCGACGACGAGCAGCAGCAGGTTGACGATCAGGAGCAGCATCAGCGGGTCGCGACTGAGCGAGAGCAGTTCGCGCGCCACGGTCTGCGGGATCTGCTCGATCGCCATGATCCAGCCGAACAAGGCGGCGGCCGAGACGATGATCAGGATCGCCGAGGTGCTCTTCAGCGTCTCATAGGCCGAGACCAAAAGATGGTGCCAGGTCAGCGTCCGGTAGATCACCGCGCTGATGAAGATGACATAGACCACGGTGATCGAGGCTGCCTCGGTCGGCGTGAACCAGCCGACCAGCATGCCGGAGATCAGCAGGACCGGCGTCAGCAGCGCCGGCAAAGCCGGCAGGAAACTGTCCCAGAGCTCACGCCAAGTCGGCCAGCGCTCGGCCCGCGGGTATTTTCGGATCCAGGCCAGGATGGCGACGGTGATCATCAGCATGGCGACGCAGATCAGCGCCGGGACGATGCCGGCGATCAGCAACTGCACGATCGAGACATTGGTGACCGAGCCGTAGATGATCAGCGGGATGCTGGGCGGAAAGATCGGCCCGACGATCGCCGAGGCGCAGGTCAACGCCCCCGCGAATTCACGCTTGAAGCCATGGCTGGTCATCGCCTTGACCTCGATGCGGCCGAGCCCGCCGATATCGGCCAGCGCCGCCCCGCTCATGCCGGAGAAGACGAGGCTGGCGAAGATATTGACCTGCGCGAGCCCGCCATGGATGCGCGCTACGAGCGTCGAGGAGAAGCGGTAGATCCGCTCGGTGATGCCCGCCTGGTTCATCAGATTGCCGACGAAAATGAAGATCGGCACCGCGACCAGCGGGAAGGAATCGAGCGCATAGACCATGCGCTGGCCGACGAGCTCGAGCGGGAAGCCGTTCCAGAGCACATAGGCGATCGCCGGCAGCATCACCGCGAGCACCACCGGCCAGCCGAACAGGAAAAACAGCGTGAAGGAGCCGAGGAGAAGGAGCGTCATCGTGCCGTCGCGTTCCTGCTTGGCGGAAAGGGGGAGCCGGCCGGCCTGACCTCAGGCGATATTCGGCTCGGGCTCGTCGCTGATCTCGTCGGAGAAGCGCACATAGGGCGGGTGGCCCTTCAGCGCCTTCCAGAGCTGGACGGCGGATTCGACCGCCGCGAGGACGAAGCCGAACAGGGCCGCGGAGAAGAAGATCCAGTAGGGGATGCCGAGCGTCGGCGTCGCATTGTCGAGATTGGCCAGCGTCGCGACCATCACCGCCATGCCGGCGATGCCGAAGCCGAGCACGGCCGTCAGCGAAATCGCCGCTGCGAAGAGGGAGCGTGTCCGCTCCGACAGCATGATCAGCACCTCCTCCATGCGGATATTGGTGCCGGAGGCGACGACATAGGGCAGCGCCGTGAAAACGACGCCGATCAGCATGAAGCGGGTCAATTCCTCCGCGCCGATGAAAGGAGCCTGGAAGATCTGCCGCAGCACGACCTGAAGTGCCGGCAGGGTCAGCATCAGCACCAGCATGGCGACGGCGGCGTAGCGGAAGGCATTGCGGGGCGGCCGCAGGAGCCGGTCGATCGCAAGAGGCGCGCCGACATCCTGCGGCTGGACATGCTGATCGGTCATGGAACTCGCCGGCTGGAGCGGGGAAGCCGGGCGGCAGGCCGCCCGGCGGCTTGGCGAAGCGTCACTTCACCGCGGCGATGCGCTCGATATAGGGCTTCCAGCTCGGGAAGTCCTTGTTGACCTCGGTGATCACCCGCTCGCGGAACTCGGCGAGCTTGAGCCCGTCCTGCTCGGTGACGAAGGTCATGCCCTTCTTCTTCAGCTCGCCGATCAGGTCCTGCTCGGCCTTGTTGGCCTGCTGCAGCGTGTCCTGCGCCAGCGCCTCGAACTGCGCATAGATCGCCTTGCGATCGTCGGCGCCGATGCCCTGCCAGACGCGCTCGTTGATGAAGACCGGCAGCACGTTCTGCATGTGCCCGGTCAGCATGACATGGGTCTGGACCTCGTAGAGCTTGTTGGCGTTGATCATGGTCAGCGGGTTTTCCTGGCCGACGACCATGCCGGTCATCAGCGCCGTCGGCAGCTCGGCAACCTCGACCGGGGTCGGGATCGCGCCGAAACCCTTGATCATCGTGGTCCAGAGCTGCAGCGGCACGCCGCGGAACGGCTTTCCCTGCAGATCGGCTGGCGAGCGCACGGCCATCTTCGCGGTCATCTGGCGGGCGCCGCGGAAGAGCCGCCCGACGATGCGCATGCCGCCATCCTTGGCGAGCTTGTCGTTGAACTCGATCAGGACTTCCGACTTCTGCGGGTCGGTCGCCGCCAGCGCATGGGCGCCGTCGCGATAGATGAAAGGCGCGTTGAAGACGGCGATATCCTTGGAGAGCCGAGCAAGCGAGGCGAATTCGTGATGGCCCATCGAGATCGCGCCGGAGCGCACGCCGTCGATCAGCTCCTGGACGCCGCCGAGCTGTGAATTCGGGAAGACCTGGACCTGGACGCGTTCACCAGTCGCCTTGGGGATGCGCTTGCCGGCCTCGTCGCCATACCAGTACTGGATGTCGCCTTCCGAGCCGACATGGGCGTAGCGCAGTTTCACCTGCTGCGCCGACGCGTTACCGAGGCCTACGAATTGGGCACTTGCGAGCGCACCTGCGCCCACTAAGAGTTCGCGCCGACGCAGCATGACAACTCCTCCCGTTCTCGCTTGGCTTTTGCCGTTATGATTATCGCGAAATCCGGCCGTGACGCTGGCAGGCGGCCCATCCCTTCGCCGCGTCCCTGTGCGCGCAGGCAGGCGCACGGCCCGCAGCGGTGGGCGGCTTGCAATGGCGAATCTGCTCCGGCGTGGCGGCCAAGACGCGCTCCTCCCCTCCGCCGCTTTGCGCGGTCCTTGTTGAGTGCTGGTATTTTGCATACAAGTTTGACCAAGCGTCAAGCAGGAGCGGCGAACGAGATCCGCTCCGCCGGGGGAGCGCGCAGATGAGCGTCACGGTCACGGAAGGCGCAGAGGGCACGGAACTGGGGCCGCGCCGCAAGGGTCGGCTTCATGTCGCAACCGTCGAAACCTTGCGCCAGATGATCGTCAGCGGCGCGCTGCCACCCGGTCAGAAGCTGCGCGAGCAGGAGCTCTGCGACCGGCTCGGCGTCTCCCGCACCCCGCTGCGCGAGGCCCTGCGGACGCTGGCGGCGCAGGGCCTGGTCACGCTCTCGCAGAACCGCGGGGCCGAGGTCGCGGCCTTGAGCCTCGACGACATCAGCGCGCTGTTCGATGTCGTCTCGACGCTGGAGGCGCTGGCCGCGCGCCTCGCCTGCAAGGCGGTCTCCGACGAAGAGGTCGCGGAGATCGCTGCGCTGCACGAGCAGATGCGATCTCACCATGAGCGCGGCGAGCTGCCCGAGTATTTCGTGCTGAACCAGCGGATCCACCGGGCGATCATCGAGGCGGCACGCAATCCCGTGCTGCTCGACGTCTGGGAGCGGATGGCGCCGCGGGTCGAGCGCGCCAAATACCTGCCGAATCTCCACGGCCAGCGCTGGCACGCCGCGATGCGCGAGCATGAGGCGATGGTCGCGGCGCTCCAGGAGCGCGACGGCGAGAGTCTCGCCGCGCTGATGCGCCAGCATTTCGCCAACGGGCTCGCCGTGGTGCAGTCGGCGGGAACGGAGCGCGGACCCGCCGACTGAAGGCTCGGCCTAGGCGGCGGGAGGCGCGACCTCCGGCAGCACTTTGACCACGGCGATGGCGTCGAGCTCGCTGTGCCCCTGGCCGACCAGCATGCGATAGAGCGTCGTCGCCTGCGCCACCATCGGCATGGCGAGATGGTGCTCGCGGCCGGCCTCGGTCAGCATTTCCAGGTCCTTGAGAACCTGGCGGGCATAGCCGCGCGGCGCGAAATCCTGCGCGATCATGCGCGGCAGCATCACCTGCAATACGGCCGAGTTGCCGAGCCCGGGCGCCAGGGCGGCGGGGATGCGGCTGGCATCGACACCATAGGCCTCGGCGAGGCGCAGGCCTTCGGCGACGATGCAGTAATTGGTCAGGCAGAGCGCCTGATTGACCAGCTTGGTCGCCTGGCCGGCGCCGACATCGCCCATATGGGTGAAGAGCCCGAAGAGCTCGACCAGCGGCCGCGCCGCCTCGACCACATCCCTGGTTCCGCCGGCCATGATGGCGAGGGTGCCGGCTTCGGCCGCCGGCGGCCCGCCGGAAACCGGCGCGTCGATGAAGGCGATATCCTTCGCCGCCAGCGCGGCGGCGAGCTTCTTGGTCACGGCGATCTCGGTGGTCGAGAAGTCGATGACGACAGCTCCAGCCGGCGCCGCTCCAAGCACACCGTCGTTCCCAGCGATGACCGCGTCGACCGCCTTGGTGGTGGTGACGGCGATGCAGATCTGCCGCGCCCGGCGCGCGACTTCGGCCGGCGAACCGACGACCTCGACACCGAGCGCCTGTGCCTCGCTCCGGCGATTGGGATCGAGGTCGTAGCCGACGACTTTGCGGCCGCTCGCGACGAGGCGCTTGCAGAAGCCCGCCCCCATCAATCCCAGCCCGATGAAACCGACCGCTTCGCTCATCCCGATGTCTCCGATCCCCTGCGGCTCCCGCCGCCTCTTGCTGTTGTTCTGCGCCTCTGGTGCGGACGGCCGCTGCAGGAAGCAGCGCTGCATTCTTGCATACAAACATTTCCAACGCGAAGCGCGCCGAGCCGGCAATATCGCCTGGCCTTGCCGCCGACGCATGGCCGGGCGATTGCGCCCCGGAGGTCATTGCGCTGAAAATCCGGACGGGCTCCGCTGCGGAGTCGGCAGGAGGATCGGGATGCTCGACTGGAGCGGCGCGCGGAACGAGGCGGCGGTCATCGCCGAGGCCTGGACACGCGAGGGTGGCCCGGGCGGCGCGATCGTGCTGTTCGACCGTGACGGCATCCGCGAGGTCGCGAGCGGCGGCTTCGCCGCTATCGAGCATCGTTTGCCCTTCACGCCGGACACGCCGAACCGGCTCGCCTCGATCAGCAAGCATATCTGCGCGGCAATGCTGTTGCGCGCCGGCGTGCCGCTGGATGAGCCGCTCGGCAAGCTGCTGACCGAAGCGCCGCCGGCGCTTGCCGCCGTGCCGCTCGCACGCGCGCTCGACATGACCGGCGCCCTGCCGGACACGATGGAGGCCTTCTGGCAGCAGGGCGTGCCATTTACCGCCAGCCTCGGCGCCGACGAGATTCTGGCGCGCGCCCAGCTGTTTCCGGCGCTGAACGCCGAGCCCGGTACCGAGATGGCCTATTCCAACACCGGCTGGCGCCTCGCCCAGGCGGTGCTCGATCAGCACAGCGGCGAAAGCTACGCCCGGCTGGTCGATGGATTGATGGGCGCGCTCGGCCTGCCGATCCGCTTCGCCCGCGACGAAAGCGAGGTCATCGACGGGTTGGCGGCCGGCTATTGGCGCGAGGGCGATGCTTGGCGCCGCGGACGCTACGGCTTCAACTTCTCGGGCTCAGGCGGCATGGCGGGCAGCGCCGCGGCGCTGGCCCGCTGGGCCTCGAACCTGCTCGCCGGCCGCGAGCCGCTCGCCGGCCTGCTCGAGCGACTGGCGGCGCCGCGGACCTTCGCCGATGGCAGCGCCAGCGTCTACCGGCTCGGCCTCGTCGCCAGCACCCTCGGCGAGGACGCCCTTATCGGTCATGGCGGCTCGCTGCCGGGCTATCGCAACCATTTTCTGATGGCGCCGGAAAAAGGCGTCGGCGTCGTCCTTCTGAGCAATCGCGAGGAGGAGGCGCTGTGGCCGGCTCTGCGCGTGCTCGCCGCCCTGCTCGGGCAATCCCTGCCGCCACCGGCCGACGAGATGCCCGACGGGCTGTTCGCGGCCGAGGAAGGACCGTTCTGGGCCGAGTTCGGCGCGAGCGCGATCAGCTTCATGGGCGGCTATGAGAAGCTCGTCTCCGACGGCTCGGGCGGGATGCGCAGCCTGCCGGCCTATCTCGACATCAGGCTGAGGCGCAGCGGCGCGGATGCGGTCGAGGGCCTGATCGGCGGCGTGGCTCGCCGGCTCATCCGCGTGCCCGATGCAGTCCCGCTCGATCCGCGCCTCCCGGGGCGCTGGCGCGACCGGAATCTCGGCACCGAGATCCTTATCCGCGGCGACGGCAGCGCCCGCCTGCCCTGGGCGGGCTCCGGCATCGAGACGGCGCTGACGCCGCTGCCCAGCGGCCGGGCGCTCGCCGATCTGCCGCACGGCCCCTGGCGGCACCGTCCTTGCCTCTGGCTACAGCCGGACGGAAGCTTGCGCCTCGCCGGCCACCGCTCGCGCATCCTGCATTTCGACCGCGTTACCGAAGGAGCCACGCCATGACCGCTTCCCGCCTCGCCGCCCTCATCGGCACGGCCGCGCTGCTCCTGACCGCGCCGGTACAGGCCCAGCCGGCGCCCAAGAACGTGCTGCGCGTCGCGCCGCACGCCGACCTCAAGACGCTAGACCCAGTCGCGGCCTCGATCGTGATCACCCGCATGCACGGGCTGATGATCTACGAGACCCTGTTCGCCTGGGACGCCAATCTCCAGCCAAAGCCGCAGATGGTCGAGAGTTTCTCGACCGCGCCGGACGGCCTCTCCTGGACCTTCACGCTGCGGCCGGGCCTCAAATTCCATGACGGCCAGCCGGTGACGACGCGCGACGTCATCGCCTCGCTGACGCGCTGGATGAAGCGTGACACGATCGGCGGCAAGCTCGGCGAATACACCGAAGGCATGGAGGCGAAGGACGAGCGGACCTTCGTGCTCAAGCTGAAAAAGCCGATGGCGCTGGTGCCCTTCGCGCTCGGCTCGGCGGTCGGCCAGATCCCGGTGATCATGCGCGAGGCCGATGCCGCGACCGACCCGATGAAGCCGGTGACCGAGGCGATCGGCTCCGGTCCGTTCAAGTTCAACCGCGCCGAATGGCGCAGCGGCGCCAAGGTCGTCTACGACAGGAACCCGGATTATGTGCCGCGTTCCGAGCCTGCCGACGGGCTTGCGGGCGGGCGCGTCGTCAAGGTCGACCGTGTCGAATGGGTGATCATGCCGGATGCTGCTACGGCGGCCGCGGCCCTGCAGACCGGCGAGATCGACATCTGGGAGCAGCCGAGCCAGGACCTGATCCCGGTCGTCGCCGGCGCCAGGGACGTCAAGGTCGAGCGCTATTCCAACCTCGCCAACCAGGTGATGCTGCGGCCGAACAGCCTGCACCCGCCCTTCGACAACCCGAAGGCGCGCCTCGCCCTCGCCTTCGCCACCGACCAGGCCGAGTTCCTGGCCGGCGGCTTCGGCGACGAGGAATGGTGGAAGCGCTGCAACGCCTATTTCATCTGCGGTGGCCCGAACGGGACCGAGGCAGGTACGGAAGGCTTCTCCAAGCCCGATCCGGACAAGGCGAAGCAGCTCCTGGCGGAAGCCGGCTACAAGGGTGAGAAGCTCGTGCTGACCACCAGCAACGACATCGCCGCAATCGGCCGGATGGCCGAGGTCGCCGCCTCCCAGCTCAAGAAGGCCGGCGTCAATGTCGAGGTGCAGTTCTCCGACTGGGGCACCGTCACCACCCGCCAGCAGAACAAGAATCCGCCGGACCAGGGCGGCTGGAACCTGTTCGTGACTTATGCCTCGGGCGCGACCATGCAGTCGCCGATGACCAATATCGGCACCAATATGGCCTGCGAGAAGGCCTGGGCCGGCTGGCCCTGCGACGCCGAAGCCGAGAAACTGCGCGGTGCCGTGGTCGATGCGCCCGACGATGCCGCCCGCAAGGTGGCGGTCGAGGCGCTGCACAAGAGGCTCGCCGAGATGCAACCCTATCGGGTGCTCGGCCAGTTCGACCAGCCCTATGCCAGACGCGGCAATGTCTCTGGCGTCCTCGCGGCGCCGGTGATGCTGTTCTGGAACGTGCAGAAGAACTGAGGCGCCGATCTGCGCTGCGTTAACCGGCCCGGAGCGCGGCGTTAACCAGTTCATGACCCATGCCGGACGACACTGTTGCGAGCGATTCGTTGCAGTCCGTGAGAGCGTTATGGGTCAAGTTCTTCAGTTCCGTCCGTTGAAGCCGGTCGTCGCCGAAAGCGATGGCGACGCGCTCGACCTGTTGTCGGCGATCGACTTCGCGCTGCGCGACCTCAAGGACATCGCCCCGCATATCCTGCATGAAGGCGCCCGCGAGCAGGCAAGGCAGTGCCAGCAGATGCTGCAGGACGCCTTCGACGCGGCCCTGATGGTCGGCTGAAGGCCGATCGAACGGTACGGGCCGCCGCTCATCTCAACGCGGCCCGGCCGGAAGGCGCCGCCGCTGGCGCAGGCCCGCCCCGTATGCGAACCATCGCGGCGAGCAGATTCGCGGGAGAAGGCCGGATGCAGCCGCTTTGGGCCATCGGATTGATGACCGGCACCGTCCTCGACGGCAATATCGACATCGCCGCGATCCGCAGCGATGGGCAGACGGTCACCGAATTCGGCCCCTGGCGGCTCGCCCCCTATGCCGCCGAGGTGCGCGAATTGCTGGCGCAGGCAGTCGAGGCCGCTTTGTCCTGGCGCTTCGAAGGGCCAGAGCCGCAGATATTCGCCGAGGCGACGCGCGCCCTGACCGTGGCTCAGTCGGATGCCGTCGCGCAATTCCTCGCCGAAGAAGGCATCGCCGCGAGCGAGGTTTCCGCGGTCGGCTTCCACGGCCAGACCGTGCTGCACCGTGCGCCGACATCGGCGCGCAAGGGCGATACGCGCCAGCTCGGCGACGGCGCGTTGATGGCGCAGCGGCTCGGCATCGACGTCGTCTACGACCTGCGCAGCGCCGATGTCCGCGCGGGCGGACAGGGCGCGCCACTGGCCGCGAGCTATCACGCGGCGCTGCTTCGTGGCCTCGGTGCCGGCAGCGAGACCGCCGTGCTCAATCTCGGCGGCGTCGGCAATCTCAGCGCCATCGATGCCGAGGGGCAGATCGTCGCCTTCGATACCGGGCCGGGCAACGCACCGCTCAACGACTGGATCGTCAGACACGGCAAGGGCGAGATGGACCGGGACGGCGCCTTTGCCGCAGCCGGCAGCGTCGACGAGCCGAGGCTCGCCCGGTTGCTCGAACACCCCTATCTCTTGGCGCCCTATCCGAAATCGCTCGACCGGCACGATTTCACCGCCGCGATGGCCGACGGGCTCTCCTTCGCAGATGGCGCGGCGACGCTGACCGCCTTCACCGCCGGAACGGTCGGGCGCGGGCTCGATCTTCTACCGATCCGCCCGCAACGCCTCATCGTCTGCGGCGGCGGGCGCCGCAATCCGGCGATCATGGCCGCTCTGAATGCCCGCAGCGGCGCGCAGGCCATTCCCGCCGAGTCGGTGGGCTGGCGCGGCGACGCGATAGAAGCCGAGCTATTCGCCTTTCTCGCCATGCGGGCCAAGGCCGGACTGCCGATCAGCTTCCCGCTCACCACGGGCGTGCCCGAGCCGATGAGCGGCGGGCGGATCGCAAGAGGACGTTGACAGTAGCGGGCCGAGCGGCAGCAATGCTGACGCTCGTCTAGCCCGGCCGCGCCTTCCGGGCTGCGGCGTGGTGCCGCTCTCACCGGCTTGTCATTGGCAATCACGTGGGAAAGGGGGCATCAAAACCGCCATGTCTACGCTCGATATGCCTGCCCGGACCGGGTTCTCACTCCTCAAGCGCGCCGCGCTCGCCCTCGCCCTGCTGGCCCCGGCCACCGCATGGGCGGCGGAGTCGACGGCGGTGACCTCGCCGCGCGTCGTCGCCACCTTGCTGTCGAGCCGCGACGCGGTCGCGCCCGGCGAGCGCTTCCACCTCGCGCTGACGCAGAAGATCACCTCTGGCTGGCACACCTATTGGCGCAATCCCGGCGATTCCGGCGAGCCGACCAAGATCGACTGGCAGTTGCCGGAAGGCGCGAGCGCGGGCCCGATCCAGTGGCCGGCGCCCAAGGCGATCGCCTTCGAGCCCCTGGTCAATTTCGGCTTCGACGGCACCGTCCTGCTGCCGGTCGAGATCAGCGTGCCGGCCGACGCGAAGCCCGGCGAGCGCTTTGCCATCACCGCCAAGGCGACCTGGCTGGTCTGCGAGAAGATCTGCATCCCCGAAGAGGGTGTGCTGAGCCTCGATCTGCCCATCGCGGCCGAGCCGGTCATCGACAGCGCCGCGCAGGCGCGCATCGAGCGGACGCTGGCGGGGCTGCCGCAGGAGGCGCCGTTCCGCGCGAAGCTGACCGCGAACGGGCCGGACAAGATGACGCTCGCCATCCCCGAGCTGCCGGCCGGGATCAGCGACCTCCGCTATTTCCCGCTTTCCGACACGCTGATCGAGCACGCCGCCGCCCAGCCGGGCGAAGGCGGCACGCTGATCTTGTCCCGCTCCAGCGCCTTCCGGATCAGCGAGCCGAGCGTCGAGGGGGTCATCACCTACAGCCAGGGCGGAACAAAGCGCGCGCTGGCGCTCAGCGCCGATGTCGCGCCCGATCTGCTCGCGCAGGCGAGCGCGCCGCCTGCCCCGCCCGCTGCGGTCACGTTGCCGACCCTGCCGGCGCCGCCGGCCGAGGACCTGACGATCTGGGTCGCGCTGGCCTTCGCCTTCGCCGGAGGATTGATCCTCAACCTGATGCCCTGCGTGCTGCCGGTGCTGTTCATCAAGGCGCTCGGCTTCGCCCAGTCGGCACAGGCGAGCCGCTCCGAGGTGCGCGTGCACGGGCTCCTGTTCCTCGCCGGCGTGGTCGGGACCTTCATGGTGCTGGCGGGACTGGCGATCGCGCTCGGCGCCGGCTGGGGCTTCCAGCTGCAATCGCCGCCGCTCGTCATCCTGCTCGCGGTGCTGATGAGCCTGATCGGCTTCAACCTGCTCGGCGCCTTCGAGATCGGCGGCAAGGTCCAGGGTATCGGCGACGGGCTCGCCAGCCGCAGCGGGCCGGTCGGCGCCTTCATGACCGGAGCGCTCGCCGTGGTCGTGGCGACACCCTGCACAGCGCCCTTCATGGGGGCGGCGATGGGCTATGCCCTGACGCAGCCACCATCCGCGGCGCTGTCGATCTTCCTCGCGCTGGCGCTCGGCTTCGCCCTGCCGGTGGTGGCTCTCTCCTTCGCGCCCGGCCTGCAGCGGTTGCTGCCCAAGCCCGGGCCGTGGATGGTCGTGCTGAAGCAGGCCTTCGCCTTCCCGATGTTCGCGACCGCGATCTGGCTGGTCTGGGTCGCGACCATGCAGACGGGCGCGAACGGCGCGCTCGCCGCGCTGATCGCCATCCTGGTCGCCGGCTTCGCGGTCTGGCTGCTCGGCGTCACCCGCCGCCGCGCCATCGCCCTGCGGATCGTCGCGGCCGGCGCCGCCGCCCTGTTCGTCACCGCGACCGCGGCTTTCGTGATCGAAAGCGCCGTGCCGCCGAAGCAGCTGCCGGCCAGCGCCGGCGCCAGCGATGTCTGGTCGCCGGAGCGCGTCGCCGAATTGCAGGCGCAGGGCAAGCCGGTCTTCGTCAACTTCACCGCGGCCTGGTGCATCACCTGCCTCGCCAATGAGCGAGTCGCCCTCTCGCGGCAGGACGTCAAGGACGCGTTCGCCGCGCTCGGCGTCGTCTACCTCAAGGCCGATTGGACCAATCGCAACGCCACGATTGCCGCGGCGCTCGCCGACCATGGCCGCGCCGGCGTGCCGCTCTATCTGGTCTATCCCGGCAGCAAGGGCGCGCAGGCCGAGGTCCTGCCGCAATTGCTCACCACCGACATCGTGATCCGCGCCGCCGAACGCGCTGCAGGCCGGGAGGTCCAGACCGCCAGGAATCCGTGAGGGCCATCCGGGGCGACCGCATTTCAACCGGGAAGATGGAGACAGACATGAAAGCCGTGACCAGACAGACTTTCATCGCCGGCCTCGCCGTCACCGCAGTCTCGCTGGCCTCGGGCGCAGCGCTCGCCCAGGGCGCAGCGAAGCCGGGCGCGCCAGCCCCCGCCTTCTCGATCGTCGATGTCGACGGCAAGCCCCAAAAACTCTCCGACTATGCCGGCAAGACGGTGATCCTCGAATGGACCAACCATGACTGCCCCTATGTCCGTAAGCACTACAACAGCGCGACCATGCAGACGCTGCAGAAGGACATGGCCAAGGACGGCATCGTCTGGCTGTCGGTGATCTCCTCGCCCGTCGGCGAGCAGGGCCATGTCGATGCAGCCAAGGCCAAGGAGCTGACGAAGAGCCGCGATGCGGCGCCCGCCACCATCCTGCTCGATCCGAAGAGCGTGATGGCGCGCGCCTATGGCGCCCAGACCACGCCGCACATGTACATCATCGACCCGAAGGGCAAGCTCGCCTACGCCGGGGCGATCGACGACAAGCCCTCCGCCAGCGCCTCGAGCCTGACCGGCGCCAAAAGCTATGTCCGCCAGGCCGTGGCCGAGATGAAGGCCGGCAAGCCGGTCTCGGAACCCGCCACCAAGGCCTATGGCTGCGCCGTCAAATACGCGCCGGTGAGCTGAGCACCGGCCGCGCCCCGCCGGTCAGCTACCCCAGCACCGCATAGGCGAGCAGCCCAGCGATCAGCCAGAGCGCCCAGTTTCCCCAGCGATTGCGTGCGGCCTCCGCCCGGCCGATCGCCTGGACGCTGGCCTCGTCGAGCGAGAAGCCGTTGCGGGACGCGTCCTCGAGCTGGCCGAGCACCCGCTCAGCCCGGCCGACCGTCGCGGGCAGGTTCGCGAGGCTCGCGGCAAGCGTGTGCATGCCGCGCCCGACATCCTCGATCCTGCCGAGCGGGCCGAGATTGCGGGTGATCCATTCGCGCACCACCGGCTCGGCCGTGGTCCACATGTCGAGATGCGGATCGAGCGTGCGGGCAACGCCCTCGACCACCACCATGGTCTTCTGCAGCATGACGAGCTCGGTGCGCGTCGCCATGTCGAATAGGCCGGTGATCTCGAAGAGCAGGGTCAGCACCTTCGCCATCGATATCTCGTCGGCGCGCTTGTCGTGGATCGGCTCGCCGACGGCACGGATCGCCTGGGCGAAGTCGGCGACCGCGTGATGGCCGGGGACGTAGCCGGCCTCGAAATGCACCTCAGCGACGCGCTGGTAGTCGCGCGTGATGAAGCCGAGCAGGATCTCGGCAAGGAAGCGGCGCTCCTTGTGGCCGAGCCGGCCCATGATGCCGCCATCGACGGCGACGAGCCTGCCCTGCGCATCGACGAACAGGTTGCCCGGATGCATGTCGGCATGGAAAAAGCCGTCGCGGATCGCGTGGCGCAGGAAGGACTGGATGACATTCCGGCCGAGCGCCGGCAGGTCGTGGCCGGCGGCGCGCAGGGCCTCGACATCGGAGAGGCGGATGCCGTCGATCCACTCATCGACCAGCATTTCGCGGGCGGTCAGCTGCCAATCGGGCGCCGGCACGCGGAAATCCGTGTCCTCCTTGGTGTTCTCGGCGTATTCGGACAGCGCGGCCGCCTCCAGCCGCAGATCCATTTCCATGGTGACGGAGCGCGCAAGCGTCTCGACGATGGCGACGAAGCGCAGGCGCCGCGCCTCCGGCGAGCGCCGCTCGGCCAGTTCCGCACCGAAGCGCATGGCCGCAAGGTCGCGATGGAAGCGGTCGCGGATGCCGGGCCTCAGAATCTTGACCGCGACCTCGGAGCCGTCGCGCAGACGGGCGCGATGAACCTGGGCGATCGAGGCTGCGGCGACCGGCTCGCCGAACTCGGCGAAGATCGCCTCGACCGGCTTGTTATGGGCCGCCTCGATCGCGGCGCGCGCCTGCGCCATCGGGAAGGGCGCCATCCGGTCCTGCAGGGCCGAGAGGTCCTCGGCGATCTTCATGCCGACGACGTCCGGGCGCGTCGCCAGGAACTGCCCGAACTTGACATAGGACGGGCCGAGCCTCGTCAGCGCGGCGGCAAGCCGCGTCGCCGAGGAGCCGGCGCCCTTGCGCTCGATCAGCCGGCCGAGACCGATCAACCCGCGCGCCGCCGGCGGCAGCACCGAAGGGTCGACCAGGGCGAGCGCGCCCTCGCGGGCCAGCACGAAACCGACCCGCGCCGAGCGGGCGAGATGGGCGATGGCCGAGATCATGCGGCGGCGTACGTATCAGCCTTCCCCGTCATGCTCGGCCTTGTGCCGAGCATCCACGCCTTGCGGCGTGAAGGAAGGGAAGACGTGGATGGTCGGGACAAGCCCGACCATGACGGCGACAGGCCCATCATGTCAGAGACTAACGTCACAGCTTCCAGCCGGAATGCAGTGCCACCACCCCGCCGGTCATCGGGGTGAACGAGGCGCGCCGGAAACCGGCGGCCGCGATCATGTCGGCGAAGACCTGCGGACGCGGGAATTTGCGGATCGATTCGACGAGATACTGGTAGGGCTCGGCCTCGCCGGTCACCATCCTGCCCATGGGCGGGATGACGTTGAAGGAATAGGCCTCGTAGACCTTGTCGAGCAACGGCACGTCGACATGGGAGAATTCGAGGCAGAGGAAACGCCCGCCGCGCTTCAGGACGCGATAGGCCTCGCTCAGCGCCTTGTCGATGCGCGGCACGTTGCGGATGCCGAAGGCGATCGTATAGGCGTCGAAGGCATTGTCCGGCAGGGCGAGTTCCTCGGCATTGCCCTGGACGAAATGGATGCGGTCGTCGCCGGGAAAGCGCTTTTGGGCGCGCTCGCGGCCGACGGCGAGCATCTCGGCATTGATGTCGAGCACCGTGACCTCGGTCCGCGGCCCACCGGCCTCCAGCACCTTGAAGGCGACGTCGCCGGTGCCACCGGCCACGTCGAGATGGGCGAAAGCCCGGTCGCGCGGCGGCTTCAGCGTGGTGAGCAGCGCCTCCTTCCAGAGCCGGTGGAGGCCGGCCGACATCAGGTCGTTCATCAGGTCGTAGCGGCCTGCGACCTTGTGGAAGACGTCGTCGACCTTGGCCTGCTTCTCGGCGAGCGGCACGGTCTCGAAGCCGAAATGGGTTGAGTCGGAAGCTGCTGTCACGGCTGGGCTGCTCTTGTGGTTCGCTGCGGCGATGAATAGCGAATGCGACGGGCCTTGTCGCGGCCCGTCTCGACGCATGCTGAAGGGCGCAACGCCATGCCTGAACTTCCTGAGGTCGAAACCGTCAGGCGCGGGCTCGAACCCGCCATGCTCGGGCAGCGCTTCGCCCGGGTCGAGCAGAAGCGGCCGGATCTGCGCTTTCCCCTGCCCGAGCACTTCGCCGAGCGCCTGACCGGACGGCGGGTCGAGGCGCTGTCGCGGCGGGCGAAGTACCTGATCGCGGATCTCGACGATGGCGAGGCGCTGATCATGCATATGGGCATGAGCGGGCGCTTCATCGTCGAGGCTCCCGGCACGCCGCCCACGGAGCCGGGCGCCTATTACAACGAGATCGGCCGGCATCTCGTCCACGACCACGTCGTCTTCCATCTCGGGACCGGGGCGCGGGTCACCTATAACGACGTCCGCCGCTTCGGCTTCATGGATCTTCTGCCGCGCAGCGAGCTCGAGACCTGCAAACACTTCGCCGGCATGGGCATCGAGCCGCTCGGCAACGCGCTTTCGGGTGAACTGCTGGCAAATCTGTTCGCCGGCAAGGCCGCACCGCTGAAGGCCGCGTTGCTCGACCAGCGGCTCATTGCCGGCCTCGGCAACATCTATGTCTGCGAGGCGCTGTTCCGGGCCGGGCTGCACCCGGAGGCGGCGGCGGGAACGATCGCCACGCCGACCGGCAGACCGCGCGAGAAGGCCCATGCGCTGGCGCAGATCATCCGTGAGGTGCTCGAGGAGGCGATCGCCGCCGGCGGCTCGACCCTGCGCGACTTCGCCCATGCCGACGGCTCGCTCGGCTATTTCCAGCATCGCTTCAAGGTCTATGACCGCGAAGGCGAGCCCTGCGTCACGCCGGGTTGCGGCAAGCCCGTGCAGCGGCTGGTGCAGTCCGGCCGCTCGACCTTCTATTGCGAGAGCTGCCAGAAGCGGGGCTGAAGTCGTACGGTCACTTCGCCCCCTGGCTCAAGCCGTCTCGACGAAATGCGCGAGGTTCTCCAGGGTCGAGCGCAGCCCGACATCGTGATCCTGCTTGCTGATCCCGGCCGGCACGTTCTCGCAGTGGATCGTCACCTCGGTCCCGTCCCTGACGCCGACGAGCTGCCAGACCATGGTCATCGTGCCGGCGAAAGCCGGGTCGTCCGACGGAAAGGAAACCTCCCAGACGATGCGCTCGCACGGGACGAGGTCGAGGAACCGGCCCTCCGCGACATCGCTGTCCGCCGTCGCCTTGCCGGGCGCGCCGGCCGGATCGTCATAGGTCAGGACGATGCGGTAGCTCCCGCCGGCGTGCGGCTCGAAGTGCTCGACCCGCGCCTGCATGCCCTGCGGCGCCAGCCACCGCGCCAGCGAGGCCGCGTCGACGAAAGCGTTGTAGATCGCTCCGGGCGAGGCCCTGATCACCCGCGAAGCCGTGTCGGTTCTGGTACTGCCAGGCATGGACGCATTCCCGATGGGCGATGAGGCTAGCACGGCGACAATGCGAGAATGCGGCAGGAGATCGCCTTTCGCTTCGGCCTGCGCACGCCCCGCCCCATCCCGGCTTGCGCCGGCACGCATGGACTTGCGCCCCTCCCGCCCGCTAATGCTGGCCGCAACAGCAGCATCCGGGAGGCCGCCATGGCTTATGAGACCATTCTCGTCGAGGTTAAGGGCAAGGTCGGCGTGATCACGCTGAACCGGCCGCAGGCGCTGAACGCGCTGAACGGCCAGCTGATCGGCGAGGTCAACGCCGCCCTCGACGGCTTCGAGCGCGATCCCGGCATCGGCTGCACGGTCATCACCGGCTCGGAGAAGGCCTTCGCCGCCGGCGCCGACATCAAGGAGATGCAGGAGCGGACCTATCCGGGCACCTATCTCGACGACAAATTCGCCGATTGGGACCGGATCGGCCAGCGCCGCAAGCCGATCATCGCCGCGGTCGCGGGCTTTGCGCTCGGCGGCGGCTGCGAGCTCGCCATGATGGCCGATTTCATCATCGCCGCCGACAATGCCCGCTTCGGCCAGCCCGAGATCAACCTCGCCGTCATCCCCGGCGCCGGCGGCACCCAACGCCTGACCCATGCGATCGGCAAGGCGAAGGCGATGGATCTGTGCCTCACCGGCCGGATGATGGACGTGAACGAGGCCGAGCGTGCCGGGCTCGTCGCCCGCATCGTGCCGCTCGCCGATCTGATGACGGAAGCGCTGAAGGCGGCCGAGCAGATCGCCACGAAGTCGCTGCCTTCGGTGCTGACCGCCAAGGAAGCGGTGAACCGGGCCTTCGAGGTGACGCTGAACGAGGGACTGCGCTTCGAGCGCCGCGTCTTCTCGGCGCTGTTCGCGACGCAGGACCAGAAGGAAGGCATGGCCGCTTTCGCCGAGAAGCGGAAGCCGGAATTCAAGAACCTTTGAGGCAAGAACGCGAGACGAGCCGGCGCCCGCCCGGAACGAGGCCGGGCGGGCGACCGATCAGCCCCGTGCATGGCCGGCACGACATGGTTTGACTTGAAGCGCGCCGCCGCGGCGGACACGATGCGCGCCCAGAGCCAACGGGATTCCCTGCCATGACAACCGCCGCCAGCAGCCCCTCCAGCAACGGCATCGCGTTGCCGACCTATGCCGATGTCGAGGCGGCGGCGGAACGCATCCGTGGCGCCGCGCATCACACGCCGGCCCTGACCTCGCGCACCGCCAATGAGCGCACCGGCGCCAATCTCGTCTTCAAGGCCGAGAACCTGCAGCGCATGGGCGCCTTCAAGTTCCGCGGCGGCTACAACGCCATCGCCGCACTCTCGGCCGAACAGCGCAGGGCGGGCGTCCTGACCTATTCCTCCGGCAACCATGCCCAGGCCATCGCCTATGCCGGCAAGCTGCTCGGAGCGCCGACCACGATCATCATGCCGCAGGACGCGCCGGCGGCGAAGGTCGCCGCGACCCGGGGCTATGGTGCCGAAATCGTCTCCTATGACCGCTACAGCCAGGACCGGCTGGCGCTCGGCAGCAAGCTCGCCAGCGAGCGCGGCCTGACGCTGATCCCGCCCTATGACCACCCGGCGGTGATCGCCGGCCAGGGCACCGCGACCAAGGAGCTGATCGAGGATGCCGGCCAGTTCGATATCATCCTAGTCTGTCTCGGCGGCGGTGGCCTGCTCGCCGGCGCGCTGCTCGCGGCCAAGGCGCTCAATCCCGGCTGCCGGGTCTACGGGGTCGAGCCCGAGGCCGGCAATGACGGCCAGCAATCCCTGCGCAAGGGCGAGATCGTCAAGATCGACGTGCCCAAGACCATTGCCGACGGGGCGCAGACGCCCTTCCTCGGTGACTACACCTTCCCGATCATCCGCGATCTGGTCGAGGACATCGTCACCGTGCCGGATGCCGCCCTCGTCGCGGCCATGCGCTTCTTCGCCGAGCGCATGAAGCTCGTGGTCGAGCCAACCGGCTGCCTCGCCGCGGCCGCCGCCTTCACCGGCGCGGTGCCGGTCGAAGGCAAGCGCGTCGGCATCATCCTGAGCGGCGGCAATGTCGACCTCGCGAGCTTCGCGCGCTTCATCGGCGAGGGCGCGTGAGCGAGATAAAGACCATCCTCTCGCCGGAAGTCCCGGCGCCGGCGGGGCATTATTCCCAGGCCGTCGCCTACAAGGACCTGGTCTTCGTCTCCGGTCAGCTCGCCCCGCGCCCGGACGGCAGCCATACCGCAGCAGAGCCCTTCGGTGTGCAGGCGCGCCAGGCGCTGGCGAACCTGCTGGCGGTGCTCGCCGCCGCGGGTTCCGGACCGGGCGACGTGCTGAAGGTCACCGCCTATCTGGTCGGCGGCGGGCACTGGCCGGAGTTCAACGCGATCTATGCCGAGGTTTTCGGGGAGCACCGTCCGGCACGGGCCGTGGTGCCGGTTCCGGAGCTGCATTATGGCTATCTGATCGAGATCGAGGCCGTCGCAATCCGGCGCGGCGAGGGTTGACCGGCGCCGCCGCCATTTCCGCGTTGACGTGGCAGCCGGCAGCGATTATAGGCTCACGGATCGCGACGGCCTGCGACAGCAGGGCCGTCGCTCACGTTTTTCATGCAAGGGTTCGCGCTCCGCGTCACTTGGCAAGAAGCCCGGTGTCCGCCGCGACGAGGACGAGGACGAACGATGGCCAATACGACTTCGGCCAAGAAAGCCGCTCGCAAGATCGTGCGGCGCACCGAGGTGAACAAGGCGCGCCGCAGCCGCATGCGCACCTTCCTGCGCAAGGTCGAGGAGGCGATCGCCTCCGGCGACAAGGGCGCCGCCGCCGAGGCGCTGAAGGCCGCCCAGCCGGAGATCATGCGGGCCGCGCAGAAGGGCGTGGTCCACAAGAACACCGCCTCGCGCAAGGTTTCGCGCCTGGCCCATCGCGTGAGCGCGCTGGCTTCCTGAGCCGCGTTCCGCAGAGCGGTTTTTAGCGTGTTTCAACCCGGCCCTTCGGCCGGGTTTTTCTTTGGCCGGAACGCCTCCGCAAGACCCCGCCGGCGCAGATAAAAATCTCGGCCACCGTGGCGATTCCGCAATCTTTCCATCACCTTCCGGGCTTGACTCCACCGCGGTTTTCCGGGCGGAAAAACCGCTCGTAACGCATTTTTGACCGCGCAAAATTAGGCCATATTTTTCATCACCTTAGCAGGCAAAGCAATCGCCGCCAGGGATTCCCGAGGCTTCCCGCGGCGGCTTTCGAGGGCTCGGAAAAAAAAGATTCGCGGCCCTCGCAACCGCCCAGCTGTAAAGAAAAGCTTAACTTCCCCAACCTATTGCAGGCGGTCTGCCGGTGGGGCAGCAGCCGGGGCTTCCCGACTGAATCCCGATAGCCGGCAGAGGGGGATATTGCCCCCGTCCGAGGGCTCCCTATAAGGTCCTCTCATCGCCGGGCGGACAGAGATGTCGGACCGGGATTTCCAAAGATCGAAACTCGTTTTGGCTTACAACCAGAGAGGTTGGAGGGATGCGGCTCTTTGTCTTGCTACGTTATACTTGTTGAGATGAAGAACGGTTTCGTCCTGCGACGAGCCCGCTACTCCTAAGCCGACGACCAACATTGGCACGATCCGAGCCTTCGGCCTGTCCGGGGGACGTGGATTCTTTGCTTTCACCAAAATCAGTGCGGCCGACCGGCTTTGCCGGTCGGGTGACGCCGCGCGAAACCGATTGAACAGGGCGATAGAAAAATGCTGGAGCAGATCGAGACTGGCGATTTTGTCGATGTTGCGTCGGGTCCGTCTGTTGCGAAACTGGGTTTGGCCAAAGGCGCGGCTGCTGCCGCGGAGAAGGAGAGCTGGGACCGCGTGCGCCGCCGCCTGCGCGCCGAGCTCGGCGAGGACGTGTTCTCGAGCTGGTTCGCCCGTGTCGAGATCTGCGCGGTGGTCGAGGGCGTTGCCCATCTCACCGTTCCCACCCGGTTCCTGAAGAGCTGGCTCGAGGCCCATTACGCGGAACGCCTGCGGGCTCACTGCATGGCCGAGCTCGACGCTCCCCATGGCGTCTCGCTGAGCGTTCGCCAGGTGGCGCGTGACGGCGCCGAGCCCCGCGCGGAAGGCCCCGCCCAGCGC
>NZ_JAWDID010000029.1:0-67733 GCF_032464875.1 Allobosea rubneri | reverse complement strand
AGAGCGGAAAATACGCCTCGATCCGCGCCATCTGGCGCTCGCTCAACAGAAACAAATCACCCATCACGGTACCCTCCCGGACACCGTGAATCACATCTCAAACCAAATTAATAGGTCCTGAACCTAGACGAAGATGATCTCGTCGAGCGGGCCATCGCGCACTTTCGGGGGAAGTCGCGCAGCGAGCCTCAGGACGCAACTAGCGATTCAGCAAGCTGACGGGAGCGCCGTTCAGGCCAGGGATCCCGCAGCTTAGGATGCAGATCGTGGCAATCACGAGCGCGACTGCGAGCAACCAGAGGGCCGTCGGAGATGACATCAGCGGGGCCTCCGAAACCAGTTAGCCATCCCCGGAACTGTCCTCTCGCCCGCTGGTTCCGCGCCTGCGTTAGGTATGCACTCCCTAGTGCAGGAACCTTGTTGAGACGAGACGGTTTTCCGCAAGATCGGCCCTTGGCGGGTGCCGGTCACGCCGGTCGCCTTCTGCCCTGGAGGTAACCGGCGGGCGGACAACTTGCTCGCTACCCTCACGGGTAGCGAGCTCTTCCCTTCAATGCTTGGCAACAAGAGCGATCACCTCGGCCTCTAGGGCTTCGATCAGGACGAAATATGCCCGGATCTCGTCGCCCGTCAGAGCCCTGTGTGACCAGTGATCAACGCCGGCCCATGCCAGCTCATAGCCCTCACACAAATCGAGAAAGTTCTCGCCCCCTGCAACGGCCAAAGCGCGGCGGTGTTGCGGCATGCGAAGCGCGCTGCCGCCCGTGCTCGCACAGTGTCGCTCTATTGGGTTTGTCCGAGCTGACCATCAGGCGACGCTGACAGCCGGCACCTTTCGGTCAATTGGCCTTAGGGGAAGACTGAGCGCTCGATATTAGCTGATGAGTAGTTGGGCACTTAAGCCGTCCCGAGCACTCGTAGCCGATGGGTTCGTTGACGGCGGCAATCATCGCTGGACAAGCTGTCCGCGAGCGGCGTCGTATCGATGTTGCGTTGCGCCAGGAGGATGCTTGTGGCTACAATCGAGTGAATGCGGACAGGGCTATACATGCAGCCGAGTAGTGTCCTCCTGAATGCTACGCCTGAACGTCAAGCAGTTCGGGACCAATTAGCGCGAATCCTTGCAAGTCGCGATTTTGTGGTGCCCCAGCGGGTGCAAGGCTTCCTCCCTACGTGGTTGAGGAGACCCTGGCGGGCCGCGGCGATCGATTGAAGGCTATAGCCATTGCGACCGATGTCTTCGGCCGCGGCCTCGATTTTGATGCGATGAACGATCCGGTTGTGCGTATTGAAGCCGGACGCCTGCGCCGAGCGCTGGAACGCTATTATCTGCTGTCGGCCAGCGACGACCCGGTCATCATCGACATTCCGAAGGGCACCTACACCCCGACCTTTACGCGGCGCGAAGGCGCGATGGTCGCGAGAACCGGTTGTTAAAGACCCGCTTGGCCAAGAGCTACCCGCTGCGCACCCGGGCATTCCAGGGCGACGTCGTGGGCAAGCCGTGATCCGAACTCCGCAAGCACTTCCGTGTCGTTGGGGTTGAGAGCGAGGGCTGGCGGCGAGGTGCAGTCATGATGGAGGAGGCCATCGCGAGAGGTGCAGTTCAGTCTGGTTAGTATGTCGGGATGGTTGCGCTCGCTTACTACATGCAAGACGACAATAGTCGCTCTGTCGAGTGGATCAGGCGAGCCGACCTGAAGCAATTCTCAATCTACCACTTCGTCGCCGCCCTCATCTTTGCTCGCTCGGGCCTCGACGTTCATGGCGATGAGGCCGCGGTTTTTTCACGATTTCAGTCGCGAGCTGTCGGCCCGGAACTTTAACGCCCGTGACCGTGCGATCCTGATCAAAGGAGCGAGGGACGCGGGTTTCCTGTGGGGCTTCAAACTAATTGATTTGGACGCCCAACGAAGGCAGGCCATCCATATGAAGCGCCCTGTCAGGCAGATGCCTGACAGGGATGAAGAAGCGAAACCAGTTAGATTACGGGCCTCGCATATGGGCTGGCGTTCGCGTCAAACTGCGTCCACCCCTCGCGCTCGTAATCAGCGCGACGCGTTGCCATGTCGATCGGCGTCGCTCGATCCATGATCGCCTCAGCTTCGGCGGCCCGGCCTTCAGCGGCTCGGACCGAAACCACCGAGCCGCCCCGTCGGACACTTTCGGCGTAGACGTGAGCGTCGCGCTCGTCGACGCCAGCGCTCGTCATGGCACCGATAATTCCCCCAGCAGCCGCTCCGGCCGCCGCCCCGGCGGCCGTTGCTGCAAGCCATCCTGCCGCCACGACTGGTCCGATGCCCGGAATGGCAATCATGCCCAAGCCCGCAAGAAGTCCGGCGGCTCCGCCTACACCTGCGCCGATGCCTGCGCCTTCGCCGGCGTTGCTGTCGTCAACGTCCTCGCCGCGCCGGCCGATCACGCTGATTTCTGAATTCGAGAAGCCGGCACGTTCGAGATCCTCCACGACTGCGGTCGCGTCTGCATAATCATCGTAAGAACGGGTGATCGTGCGGGTCATTGCAAATCTCCTCCAGGCGCTATGGTCAGTGGCGGGTGATGTTGCCGCGATAGTCGACGCTGACGGTAACCGGCTGGCCGCCATGTGTGGCCTTGCCCTTCCAGACGCCGTTGTCGTCCTTCTTGAGCTCGCTGATAGCGCTATAGCCATTGGCCTCCAGGCGGCTCTTGGCCTGGCCCTCGGTGAAGCTGTTGGCGCCCGGGAGAGGCGCATTGGCATCGGCCGGAGCTGGCGTCGGGGCGGGCGAGGTCGTGGATGTCTGGGCGTAAGCCCCCAGAGAAAGCATCGATGCGATGATCGAGGTAATGACAAGTTTTCTCATAGCGTTCCTCCCAAGCGGGCCAAGCCTGAAGGCCCATGCTCGGGGAAACGGTGCATCCAAAAATTGGTTCCCCCTCGCCACTGGGCTTTGAGCTGCCTGAACCGCGCAATCTCAGCGCGTAAAGTGGCCACCGCTGCTTTGCCGCGCACGCCTTTGATGCCGCGCTCCTCGCGGTTGATCGCGCCGGCGACGCCGTCGAGCATGACGCTCAGCTTCCCTGAGGGTGGAGCGAGCAGCCTCGGAACACTTCGTTGGAGGGCGGGTTACCTGGAAGACAAGGAGGTGGAGCCATCAGCAAGGACCCACCGATCCCGCCGGCCAACCGCAGCGATAAGGGCCCAGGCGAGCCGGACCATCAGGGCAAGGATCCGCACAAGTGGCCTGCTGTCGCACCCAACTCGCAAGCCGCGTGCGGTCGTAAAAGTCGGTGTGGAGTTGAGCCGCTTTAGCAACGCAAGTCAGGGCCTCGCGCAAGGCGCCTCGCCGGTTACGAAGGGCAATGTCGGCTCACGATCGATTGGAGCTGACGATGACCCGCCTCGTCGACGAGTTCCTGGATGACGGCCGGATCGCCCCCGCCGCGTAACAGCATAGATGGCCGCTCTCGCCATATCTGGTGTCTTGACCTCGAAACCCGTCGAGAACGTTGGGATGTAGCCGTCGAACCGAAACGTCCGAAAGCGGGAAGCAGACGCTATCAAACAAGCGCGATCAAAATCTGGTGGTTTTACTACCTAATGCCGCTTTTTCGCCCGTTCTATCGAGGCTCTAAGATGGAAGGCGCTTCCTATGTTTGAAGGCTTCACCCTTGAAACAGTGGAGGCGACCGACGGAGGGATCCGCCTCCGCGTGGGCGGAAGCGGCCCGCCCCTTTTGCTCCTTCACGGTCATCCTCGTACCCACACAACTTGGCATGAAGTCGCCGGAATGCTCCGGACCGGATATACGGTCGTCTGTCCGGATCTGCCGGGATTCGGAGGATCGTTCAAACCAATTGACCGGCCCGATCACGCGAACTCGTCAAAGCGAGCGAAGGCTCAGGCTCTGGTCGAGATGATGCGCAGGCTGGGACATGACACGTTCGGCGTCGCCGGCCATGACAGAGGCTCCTACGTCGCATTCCGGATGACCATGGATCACCCGGAACGAGTCCAAAGGCTAGCGGTGCTCGACGGCGTTCCGATCCTGGAGGCGCTCGACCATTGTCGCGCGGATTTTGCCCGGCGCTGGTGGCACTGGTTTTTTTATGCTCAACCGGCGAAGCCAGAGCGCGCTATCGGAGCCGATCCGTTGGCTTGGTACGGAGGTTCACGTGAAGCGATGGGCGAGGAGAACTTCGCTGATTTCATCCGCGCCATCTCGGACCCGGTCACGATCCACACGATGATCGAGGATTACCGCGCGGGCCTGAGCGTCGATGCGCAGCATGATCGCGAGGACCGTGCGCAGGGTCGTCGGATTCGGTGTCCGATGCTGGCTCTCTGGTCGGAGCGGGACGATCTGCCGGACCTCTACGGCGACGTCGTGGCAGTCTGGAAAAGGTGGGCTGACGATGTTCGGGGCGCCTCGATCTCGAGCGGACATCATATGGCGGAGGAAGCTCCCGCAGAGCTGGCTCAGGCCCTCGATGACTTCTTCCGGGGCAGCAGGAATAAATGTCTACCGTCCTGAGAAACGCGCTACGCGCCCCGCACGAAGCTCGGCAGTTCTCTCAACCGGTCTACATGCTTCAATCGCCAAGACGCGAGCCAGGATTAGGAAGCGGCCACGCCATTCAAATGGCTGGAACCTCGACGCTTCGGCTCGGTTGAGTATCTCGCAGCGCGAGATTCCAATGGCAAAGAACGCGAAATCGAAACCCGGCGACGGACCTCATGGCGCGCCGCAACTGCCCTCCGTCCTGGTGACGAGCTATAATCTTGAAGCTCGCGATGAGGACGGTTTTGTTGGCGACAAGGCGAGGCGAGCGGCGATCTTCGAGCATCTGGAGGACGTGCGCGAGGCGTTGCGCGAGAACGGCGACGATCCGCTCGAACTACCCAGCGAAGACCTCAAGAAGAAGGATTTGGACGCTCTGCTCGCCGAAGGCAGCCCTCAGGAGGCTGCGGTAGTCCACACGGCCGTCGAGCGATACGCGGAATCCCTGGCGACGGTCGTTCGCCGATTTTGCCGCTGCAAGGCTTGGTCGCAGATAGAACGGGTCATTGTGGGAGGCGGGTTTCGGCAAAGCCGCGTCGGGGAACTAGCGATAGCAAGAGCCGGCATCATCCTGCGCACGCAAAGCCAGGCAATCGAATTACAACCAATAAGGCATCATCCCGATGAAGCGGGTCTCATCGGAAACGCACACATCGCCCCGAAGTGGATGTTCGAGGCGTTCGATAGTCTGGTTGCCGTCGACATCGGCGGCTCCAACATCCGGGCAGGCATCGTGGAACTGCGCCAGGCCAAGGCGTCGGATCTGAGCAAGGCGAAAGTGTTCGAGTTCGAACTCTGGCGCCATGCCGACGAAACCACGGATCGTGATCGTGCGGTGGAGCGGATGGGTGAGATGATCCGCAGCCAGATCAAGGCCGCCGAGCGTGCTGGATTAAGGGTGGCGCCGTTCATCGGCATCGGGTGCCCGGGTATCATTCAACCGGATGGCACCATCGATCGCGGCGCCCAGAATCTCCCGGGAAACTGGGAAAGCAGTCGCTTCAATCTGATCGACAGTGTGAGGGAGACCGTCCCGATGATCGGGAAGCATGAGACCATGGTGACGATGCACAACGATGCCGTGATCCAGGGCCTCAGCGAAATGCCCTTCATGCAGGACGTCCAGCATTGGGGCGTTCTCACAATCGGGACCGGGCTCGGGAACGCCAGCTTCGAAAACAGGGTGCAGGGGAAAAAATCAGCTTGAACGGAAGGCTTCACCCTTCTCGCTCATCAACTTCAGAACGGTTCGAACTTAATCCGCAGGGAGACGTTTGAGGCAGACCAGGGAGGTCTGCCATGAACGCGAAACGGGAACGCAGTCGGTCGGTCTGGATGCATGTCGAGGTGGCTCCGGAAGCTGCGCCCCTCGAGGAAGATCATTCCACAGACGTTGCCGTGGTGGGTGCCGGAATCGCTGGCTTGTCCATCGCCTACGAGCTGGTCTTGCGCGGCCTTTCCGTGGTGGTGCTCGACCGTGGTGAGATCGCCGGCGGAATGACCGCGCGGACGACCGCCCATCTTGCGCCCATCTGTGATGACTCGCTCAGCGAGTGTTGTCGATGCGGGGGCAGGATCTGGCGAAGGCGTTCCAGATGAGTCAAAGCGCGGCCGTCGACCGAATTGAGGCCATTCAAGCGGAGCTGGAAATCGACTGCGAATTCCGCCGTCTCGATGGAATCCTGTTCCTGGATCCCGAGAGCGAAGAGAGCGTGCTGGATGACGAGGTCTCGGCGGCAAAGGACATCGGCGTCACGGTCAAGCGCGGAAAGGGTCTGCCGCTGCGAACGCTGGAGGATCGCTCGTACCTACGCTACCCCGCTCAAGCGACCTTCCATCCGCTGAAGTATCTGCGGGGCGTGGCTACGGCACTGACGGACAAAGGCGCGCGTCTGCACGCCAACACCGCCGTCGTGGAGGTGAAGGAGGAGAACGACAGGGTCGAGCTGAAATTGGTGTCCGGCCACACGGTTACCGCCGGCCACGCCGTTATCGCGACGAATTCCCCGATCCACGATCTCGTTGCCCTGCACACAAAGCAGGCGCCGTATCGCACCTACGCGATGGGGTTTGAAATCGAGACCGGGACGTTCGATGACGCGCTCTACTGGGACACGGAGGAGCCCTATCACTATGTCCGGTTGACATCCGGTGACGACGGCAAGGACATCCTCATCGTCGGGGGCGAGGACCATAAGACGGGCGAGGCCGACGATGCTCATGCTCGGTTCGCTGCCCTCACCTCCTGGATCAAGACGCTTGTCCCGGAGCTCGGCCCAGAACGCTATCGCTGGTCGGGTCAAGTCATGGATACGCTCGATTATTGCGGCTTCATCGGGCTCAAGTCGGGCAGCGAACGCGTTCTCGTCTCCACCGGGGATTCGGGGCAAGGCATCACCCACGGCATTGTGGCCAGCTTGCTGATCCCCGATCTCATCCTTGGACAGGAGAACGAATACATCGCGGTCTACGATCCTGACCGGAAGCCGCTGAAGGCTGCGACGACCTATGTCAGCGAGAACATCACGGCTGTGAAGAACTTCGCCGAATATCTCGCTCCCGGAGAACTTGCCTCGATCGATGAACTGGAAGCTGGCCAGGGCGCAATCGTCAGGCGCGGGCTCAGCAAGGTCGCGGCCTTCCGGACCGAGGACGGCGACGTCATCGAGAAGTCAGCCGCCTGCACTCACCTCGGCTGTCATCTCCACTGGAACTCGTTCGAGATGTGTTGGGACTGCCCATGCCACGGATCTCATTTCGCGCCGGACGGGACTGTTCTCAACGCTCCGGCAATCGGTCCACTCACTGATGTCGAAGCGACCGATTCCGGAGAAGGCCGATGATCCACCACGTCTCGGTCGGAACGAAAGACGTCGAGCGAAGCAGGCGCTTCTACGACGCGGTGATGGAAGTCCTCGGACTGCGTCTCCTCAAAGCATCCGACGAATCCGCCGACTATGGAGTGTCGACAATCATATTCAGTATCGAAACCCCCGTGGACAGCAAACCGGCTTCCGCTGGTAACGGCGTCCACATCGCCTTCGACGCCGGAGGGCGGGAAATGGTCGACGCGTTCCATCGGGTCGCCTTGCAGCACGGCGGAACGGATGCGGGAGCTCCGGGGTTGCGGCCCGAATACGACCCTCACTACTACGGCGCCTTCGTTCTCGACCCAGACGGCAACAAGATCGAGGCCGTCACGCATCACGGGAAATGAAAAAAGGAAGGTGCAGATGCTTGAGACCTTCGCAAGAGCCGCATTATCCGGCACGGCGGTGAGTGTGGCTTCAACGATCGCACTGGCGCTCGCAGCAAAGGCTGAGGGCCGACATCCCGTCCGTCCGACCAATGCGACCGGACACTGGTTTCGGGGCGATGAGGCGGCGGCCTCCCGAAACGTCGATGCCAAGCATACCTTGCTCGGTTTCGCGACGCACGAAGGTACCTCGATCTTCTGGGCAGCGATTTTCCAAGGCTTCCAGAAACTCGGCCCTCGGCGCCCGGCTGCCGTGGATGCCATCAGCGTGTCCGCCCTGGCTGCCTTCGTCGATTACGTCGTCGTTCCCAAACGCCTGACGCCGGGATGGGAGAAGGTTGTCTCCCCGCGCTCGATCGCCTTGACATACGGCGTGATGGCGCTCGCCCTCTGGGCAACATCGGCGCGGAAGGCCAACCGATGAGCCGGGGAACAGTGGTCCTCGGTGCCTTGGCGGGGTTCGTCGCCACCCTGCCAATGACGGCCACGATGTCACGGCTTCACCAGACCCTCCCCTCGTCGGAGCGATACCCTCTTCCACCCCGTGAGTTGGCCGAGGACCTGCCATCTCTGGCGGTCGGCACGGCAACAGCCACGCTGGTCTTCCACTTTCTGTATGGAGCCGCCGCCGGAGCTCTCTTCGGAGGGTTCAGCCGACGCAGGGACCTCCCGGCAGGCGCCGCATACGGAATCGCGGTTTGGGTCGCCAGCTACCTCGGTTGGATTCCCGCGTCGCGGCGTCTCAAGGCCGCAACGCGTCACCCTGCCCGTCGCAACGGCCTGATGCTGATCGCGCATCTCGTGTGGGGGGCTGCGTTGACCGCTAGCTTGCGGGAACTGGAACGCTCGCGAACCGCGAGCTTTTCTCGATCCACCAGCACCGAAAAGCGACTGAAGGACCGTCCGGAGCAATAACCGGTCCGATCTTCAGAAGCGGTGCCAGCGGGTCGATCCAGAGCCACGGCGTCACCACCGACCCAGCAAGAGCGTAGGCAAGGGAAACACCTATCCCGGCGAGCATCGCGAGGCGCGCGGACTTCCTGAATGCGATTCCCATGCCGATCAACAGATCCGCGACGCCGCCGCCGACGATGACGAGCTTTGCCAATGGCTCGGCGACGCCACCCTGCCCCATCAAGCTCATGCCGGTGGGCAGGCCCGGACCAAGCGAGGCGAATCCGGAGCCGATCCAGAATATCGCGAGACTGCCGATGACGACGGGCTTCAGCAGATAGAGTGCGGCAAACCAATGGTCCTGGACCGATGCGGGTCGGCTTTCGAGGGTCTGGCCGATGCGTCTGGGTTTGATGCCGGTAATACTCTTCCACTCGGCATCGTCCCCAATCGCACCTCTTGCCACTTCCTGCCTTGCATTGCTGCGGACCGGCGGTCGCCAGCCCAGTCTTCCTGCAAGATCGCCGCTAAGATACGCAAGCGCTGCCAGCCACCTCGGTATGGCGAACTCGACCGCGCGCGGCAGGCCAAGCCAACTACGGTACAGCCGGACGAGTTCGACGAACTCGAAGCGCTCGGGCCCCGCGAGTTCCACCGCGAGCCGTGTCGCTGCGCCCGGCCGGAGGAAGAACTCAACCGTCGCGACGACGTCCTCGAGTGCGACCGGTCTGAGCGCACCCGTATCCGGCATGACGGGCAAATACGGCAAGCTCGACAGGCCGCGAATGAGCGCGCTGGCACCATAAGCAGACGGGCCAAGCACGACGGATGGACGCAGAATGATCCAGTCCAGCTCACTGGCCGAAAGCACATCGTCACCTGCCCGCTTCGTCGCCGAGAACCGCGTCGGCGTCGCTCGATCGACGCCCATCGCGGAGAAATGGACGAAACGTTTGACCCCCGCTGCGCTGCATCCAGCGACAAGGTCGGCCAGCCCCGTTCGATGGGTCTGCTCGAGATCGTCAGACGGCCCATCTTGAAGAGCGCCTGCGCAGTTCACGACTGCCGTCACGTCCTTGAGCAGGATCTTCCATTCACCCCTGTCGGTACGTCCCAGTTCGGCAGCGGTCCACTCAATCGCCGGGTGGCGTCGGGGGGCGCACCCCACATGACGGGCAACGCCCACGACGCGGCTGCCGCGGGTGGCTAGCGCGGTCGCAATACTGCTCCCGATCAGCCCCGTAGCTCCGATGATGGCGATACGATCCACGGCAGTCTCCGTGCTTGGGCCAATGCAGCCCAACCCGGAGCTCGCTCGTGAAGTTCCGGGAAGTCCATCGACGCGGAACATGGATTCACGGGCGGCGTTCTCCAACCGGATCCATGAATACTGGGGCGGCGTCAGATGCGGCACTTCCTGCGCGACAACAGCCTAACGTTGGCGCTCTCGGCGATGTTCCTTGCTTCACTGGCAGGCATGGCCCTGACCGGTCACGCAGCCCGGAACCAAGAACTCAGAGACCATGGTCAAACTGCAATCGGCTTGAGCGCCTACCTTTCCGGAGGCGTCTTCCTTTCGGCCCTGTTCGAGAACTGGGAGAGCGAATTTCTTCAGATGGCGGTCTACGTCGTCCTGACGGCAATGCTCTTCCAGCGCGGCTCGGCAGAGTCGCGCGATCCGGACGATCCCCACCGCGAGGGAGACGAAGTTCCTTGGCGCGACCGTCATCCGGTCCTGGCCTGGGTCTACGAACGTTCGCTCGGCATCACCTTGGGCATTCTGTTCGTTGCGTCGTTCCTGCTGCACTGGTGGTTCAGTCTGGTCGCTGCCAATCAGGAGGCGGCGCTTCATGGCCGGGCGGCTCAGTCGGCATACGGATACCTGGGTGATTCCCAGCTCTGGTTCGAGTCCTTCCAGAATTGGCAGTCCGAATTCCTCTCGACGGGACTTCTGGTCATCCTGTCGATTTTCCTGCGACAACGTGGCTCTCCCGAATCCAAACCGGTGGCGACCGGCAACGACGAGACCGGCGCCTGAAGACGCGAAGGGCCGACAGGGAGCGAACTTCACGCGGTGAAAGGCGAGCGATGCCCGAAGTGCTTGATTCCCTGGTCGTCGGAGGCGGACCTGCGGGGCTGACTGCGGCGATCTACCTGGCGCGCTTCCATCTTTCCGTGGCCGTGGCCGACGATGGCAACAGCCGCGCGCGACAGATCCCCTGCACCCACAATCACGCCGGTTTTCCGGACGGCATTGCCGGAGCGGAGCTTTTGAAGCGCATGCGTGAACAGGCGCTCAAATACGGGGCCCGCCTGCTCGAGGGGCATGTCGACGAGTTGGTGACAGGTCCCCTCGGGTTCGTGTCTCGCGGTCGTGAGTTGATAGGCCCTGCGAAAACTGTGCTTCTCGCAACCGGAGTGACCAACAGGCGACCTGATATTGCCGAGGACCTTCATGCCGAGGCACTGCACACGGGCAGGCTGCGCTATTGCCCGGTGTGCGATGGCTTTGAAGTGACCGACCAGAACGTAGCCGTTATCGGCCGCGGTGATCGCGCGGTTACCGAAGCCATCTTCCTGAGGTCCTTCACCGATCGGGTCACGCTGATCCTCGATCAAGACGGTGAACTGACCGAGCAGGAGGCCGACCGGATCAACAAGGTCGGCATCAGGTTGGCTCGAGGACGGCCGAGCGAGTTCGCCCTCGGTCCAAACCGGATCCACTTCGCTGTCGGTCACCGACGGATGGCATTCGATGCCGTCTACCCGTCCCTCGGCTCCGAGATCCATTCGGAACTGGCCGCATCGCTCGGTGCCACCTTGACCGACGAGGGATGCATCCGGGTCGATGCCCATCAGCGGACGAATGTCCCGGGATTGTACGCTGCGGGCGATGTCGTGGTGGGGTTGGACCAAATCAGCCATGCGATGGGTGAGGCCGGCGTCGCCGCCACCACAATCCGTAACGACCTGGCCGCCGTCAAACCGATCCTGCGCTAGTCGAATCGGTCCCGGTAGCCCATCGGCGAAACGGCCTCTTGGACGGAGGGGCTGCGCCTCCTCAAGAAGGCCAACGTGCCGACCGCAACGGCACCCGCAATCGCCCCGGCAGCGGCCGGCGCCATCGTTCGCTTCGGGCGCGTCAGGAGCTTCGCCGTTCTTGAGATCTCCGGAGACGCTTGCAGACGCTGGTACAGCGTGGGCGCTGTTGTGCGCGAGAGAAGATAGCCGGTGATGATCAGGCCAATCGCGCAGAGCAGCAGACCGCCCGCCACAGTCAGGCTGGCCGCTATCGAACCCCACAGAACATAAGCCAGGCATGGAGCGCATCAAGCGCGTAGCCCGCGGCGAAGAGTACGAACAGGCCGCTGACAACCCAGAGGCCGTAGACGATTGCCCGACGCTTGAGAGCTGCCGTCGCCGATGACACGAGTTGGGCGACAAGGCCGCCCATAGCCAATCTCGCGCCCAGAAACCGATGACCACCCCGGCGGCCGCAGCCCAGGCAAGCGCGCGTAGGGGTTGAGCCCTCACCTCATCGATCAGCAGGCTTTGCAACTCGCTGAGCCCGGATCCTGTTGGGCTTTCAGTTTCAGGCTCCCTTACAGAATGCGTACACCGCTCTGACGACGGCCGAGAAGCGGCTTGAACTGGGTGTTCTCGCGTTGATCGTCGGCATCGTCGGGTTGCTGGTTATGCCGAGCTCATTTCATCGGATAGCTCACCACGGTGAGGCGAGGTCGAAGGAGCAAAACCAACCCAAGTCAGACATTCGATCGTGTGCCGGGTCCTGGCGGAAGTTGGCCCCTAGCGGACACTGGTAACGTCCGGTTTCCGGCATTTAATCTGGAGTGACCATGCTACGGCCAAAGCTAGCCCTTAGCAGATTTCGGGAGCGTCTGGTTTCGTATAGCTCAAATTGGTTGTGTGCCCCGCAGCCCGATTTGGCCCATAACCGGGTGGAGGTTCAACGGGGACGATCCGGCCATGTCGCTTCGCATGATCGGCGATGTGCTGCGCCTGCGCGACATTGCCACGCACTGCCCGCTTTGCGGCCGGTCAACGCAGCGATACGTCCATACCGAGGAGCACATTGTCCCGCTCTGGCTGCAGCAGAAGCACGACCTGCTGAACCAGCGTCTGACCATCCCCAACTTCATCGACAAGCGCTATCGCAGCGTGAAGATCGGTATTTGCGCCCGCTGCAACAATCAGCGCTTCGGAGCGATCGAGAGCCGGCTCGCGCCGGCTTTCACGCATCCCGACCCCTATGCCGCGCTGGCCCGGGTGGATGACGCTGTACTGGCGTTCTGGCTCGGCAAAATCCATTGGCTGCTGGCGCGCAAGAGCCATTCAGCACATGATCATCGCCAGCGCGACGATCCGTCACCGGGGCGGATCCTGCCGACCGAGGTGCTGGAGGGCCAGCGCCTTTGCGGGATGACCCTGCGCTGCTTCGCGACGGGCAAGGGCATGGTCGCCTGCCACCGGGACGATCCGCCCGTTCCGCAGTTCTTCTATGAAGCGCCCTACACGCTCTACCGCTTCAGGATCGACGAGCGGGATCAGCGCATCGGCGCCTTCGACCTGATCGACAACGCGATGCTTGCCGGCATTGCCTTGCGCAGCGGCAGCGTCGGCCTGATTTGCCTGTTCGACGGCGGCATCCACGGCCGCTTCCTGACACAGCGCTACGCCTATCTCGACGGAAACGCTCTTCACCCGCGGCAGTTTTCCGAGCTTGTCGGCCAGATCTTTTACGACCAGACGGTCTGCGATCCGAGCGCGGCCTGGGTCGACTATTTCTGGAACACGCCACTGCGTGCGGTCGTCGCCCGGCTCGGCAGTCCGCGCCACTGGGACCCCTATCTCGCCAAGCACGACGATCCGCAGCGCCGGGCTCATATGCTGGGCTTCTATACTCAGCAGGATCCCGCCAGCGTCATGACGGACGACGGGCGCTTCTTCACCTCGCTGCGGCGGCTCGACGGCAGTTTTCTGCCCTTTGCAGTGACCGAGGCGGAGCTCGAGGCGGCACGCCTGGATCCAACGATGGAATTGCGCCCTCCAATCAACCCGACGATCCGGCGTCGCCTGTTCGAGAGTTGAACCCTCCGGCGCCGCGGATACGCCCATCCAGCGGGGGCGCCGCGAGGCCGATTCCGTAGATCACACCGGTCGCGTAGCCATTGGTCAAACAGGGCCTTGCGGGGCAAGGCGCCAGTCGCGAGGAACTATGCGGTGCCCATGTTAAGTCTGGCAAGCAAACCTAATAGCTTCCGACGATCGCCACGACCTTCCTGCAATGTGCTCGTAGCTCTGTCGGCTGCGGGGTTGTCCCGCCGCCATGCATATTCGATCGCGTGTACTCATTCAGGGCAAAAAGGTCGCTCACGTGAGTCGCCATGGGGTCACTAGACCCAGCCTTTTGAATTTCGACAGCCATGTCAGAAATAAAGCACTGATCTGGGAACCGGCCGGGAAAGCGAAGCCGCAGATAATCCTCCAGGAAGGGCCGGATGGATTGATGGACGGCGTTAAGCGTTAGTCCAGGCAACACCTTCTGGTGCGAGGCATACTCGCGTATCGCCTGCGATTGCTGGAGATAGAGCGACTTGAGCTCGTCGGCGCTGCTCCAGGTAGAGAGAATCCCCTCTCCGGCATCGTTGCTCAGTAACTGGAATGTCCGCAGCGGAAGCTGATAGCTGTTCTTTTCAATCAGTTGCAGGAAACGCGGGTCATGGGAAAGGACCAGCGTCTGACATGTCCTTTCGCAGACCGACCGGATGTGGCTGGTGGTTTGGAACTGCCGATCCATGTCCTGGCTATTGAATGGGTCGTCGAAAATGACCACCGCGTCCTTCAGATCGGGATCCGCTTCGATCTGCGCGATGAAGAAGGCCAATGCGAGCGTCGTCTTATCGCCGCTGCTGAGAACTGTCTTGAAGCTCGGCTCAGTCGCTGACTTGTCCCCTGCCTTGACCTTGTGCGCGCCGAGTTCCAAAGCAAATTCGGTGCTTGGCTCACGACCGACGAAACTTGTTTTCGCATCGACGATCCGAAAGCTGGCTCCAAAATCGCTCAGTAGATCGTTTACCGCAGCCTGGCGGGTATCCATCGTCGTCTGGGTGTATGATTTCAATGCTGCCTGAGCGGTAGATTTCTCTCCTTGGATGGCTTCAAGTCGGGCTTCAGCGACCGAGTAGGCAGCTACCGCTGACTGAACGGGCTCGCGCGCCTTCTCCTCCATTGCCAACCATTTCAGGTGCGCGTTCTCGACACGGCGGACATCGGCCTCATCCGTTTCGGCGCGAGCAGCCTCGATGACAGAAAGGCTATCGCTGACCTGCTGATTGTATGCGGCGAGCAACCGGAGAGCCCGCTCGATACTTTCGCTGTCATCGCCAAACCCGCACGCTTCCAAAGGATTGCCGCGCTTGATGTTGACAACCGCCTTCAACCGAGAGAGCGCCGCACCGATGAGTTCCTGCTGCATTGCGCTGAGGCCGGGTAGTGACGGCAGATCGCAAACCCTGGCCCAATATGCGTACTCGGCATCATTGATCCGAATCCGCTCTTCGAGCACCGGGGGCGCAAGCTGATCGAGTGTGTTCGATATCTCGTCGATCCGCTCCTTCAGCTCCTTGAAGGTCTCGCTGAAAAACGCTCGATACGCAGAGACTAACTGCAAACCAACCGTCCCTTGCGCGCAATATGGGCACTGCGCTGCTTGCGAATGGCGCGTCCCATACTCCAGCCAGGCGTGAGCCTTTTCACCCAGATGATGTGTTGCCAGGTGCCGAGCCACGAGGTCGGCTGCGTTCTCGTTCACGCCATCCAGCGTTTGTGAGAGCGTTTCGGCGACATCACCCAAGTCGCCGAGCGGAAGCGGGTCGGGGTTACGCTTCTGCTTGATAACGGCCGCTTGCTTGGCCAACTCGACGCGCTGGGCAGCTCCTCGAATCTTCTCCCCTAAATCAGCAGGCACCTCGGCCTTGCAAAACGCAGGCACCTCGGCATCCGAGATCCCCTTACAAGCGGCCAGGATGATGCGAGCTGCAACACGCCTGTTGTCATCAACATCCCGCTGCTCTCTGTCCAAAGCATTGACTTGGCTCGCCAGAGCCACGCCCTGATCGCCGAGGACGACGGGCAGCAAGCTTCTCTTGTTATCTCGGGTGACGCTGTCACCGACGTGAAGATTCTTCGCGATGAACTCCTGGTCAAAGATGTGGATTTTACCCGGACAGCCGTTCCACTTTCCCGCGCTGTACGCGAACGTCCCAGTTGCCCACTGCGACTCTACCCGCGAGTCAGCTAGAGCTCCGAGCCGCCGACGCGCCGTGATGTGTTCGGGCTTCCCGTCGGCTGCTGACCTAAGGATTGAGCACAGCGTGCTTTTACCATGGCCGTTCCGTGCGAACACTAAAGACAGCTTAGCCAACGGCTCCGCCCTCTGTGTAAGCTTCGAGAAGCGGCCAATTTGTTCGACGGCCTTAATCCTGAGAAGCATCAGCCCTATTCCACCTTTGGGATGAAGCTACGGTCGAGATTACTTAATCTCAAGTCGCGGCAAGGATCACCCAAGGGAATCCACAGGCGAACGAGGGCCAACTTCAGCGATTGACGAACTCCTCCGAGTCAACCCGCTGCGAAGAAGGTGCGATCGGAGCAGCACTTAAGGGAAAGGGGGCACGAACTGTCACTCCGAGCCGGAGCTCTGAATGTCCGCTTCCGGACAATGTCTCTATGTCCGATTCTGGCGCAGCCTAGACGCCACTCACGAAAACCATGGGCAGTTCCGGCGTGAGCTGATCCTCGGCGCTCAGGCAGCTTTTCGAAAGCGTTTTTCCAGCTCTCGGCCACTGTCCGGATGACCGGCGTCATCCAACACCGAAACGGGACGGCGCTCGGGCCGCTCCGGCGGAAAACTGTTGCGCCCGAATCGGCGCTATAGCTTGGCGACCGCCTGGAATGCAGGCGCCAACTTCCTGACCGCGATCTCGATCTCCATGGGAATATAAGCGGCAAAGCCCATCAGGAAACCGGCTGCAGCATCGCTTCTGGCATGAAGCGCTGACAATCCCAGGAGCTCGACGCCGGAACGCCGCGCCGCATCGATCGCGATGCGTTCGGATAGCCCATCCCTCAGCAAGCAGGGGCATCTGCAGCCCACCGACGGGAATGCGCGGCTCGATAAAGTCCGACAGGTGCCTTTCGACAAGGCCGACAAGCGTATCGAGTCGCTTCGCATAGATGCTGCGCATGGTGCGTACATGGGCGCCGAAATGTCCGCCTTCGATGAACCGGGCCAGAGTGAGTTGGGCCATCGGGGCGGAATGCCCGTCGAGGAGGGTACGCGCGACCGTCATCGGCTCCACGAGCTGCGGCGGCAGCACGGCATAGCCGATCCGCAAGCCCGGAAAGAGAGATTTGGTGAAGGTGCCGATATAGATCGTCCGGTCATGCTGATCGAGTCCCTGCACGCAGGCCATCGGCTTCCCGGCATAGTGGAATTCGCTGTCGTAATCGTCTTCGATGATCCAGGCCTGATGCCGCGCGGCCCACTCGATCAGGGCCAGGCGCCGATCGAGCGCCAGCGTCGCGCCGGTCGGGAACTAATGGGAGGGCGTCAGCGAAACGGCTTTCGCCTTGCGTGGTTCGGCCAGGATCTGTTCGACGACGATCCCCTGCGGATCCACCCGGATCGGGACGCACTCCAGCCCGGCTGCGTCGAACCCCTTGCGTGCGCCATAATAGGCTGGGTCTTCCATGAAGATCCGGTCGCCGGGATCGAGTAACATACTCGCGCATAGCATCATGGCTTGCTGTGAACTGGTAAGGATCAGCACCCGGTCGGCGGTGGCGCGCGCGCCGCGTTCGAGGTTCACATAATCGGCGATGGCGCGGCGCAGCGCTTCGGATCCTTGTGGGTCGCCATGTGCCAGGGCCTGGGTGCCGACTTCCCTGCGCACCTGCCGTTCCAGCCTCTCCCAGATCTGAAGCGGAAAGGTGCGGGTTTCCGGAACCCCGGGGGCGAAGGGCCGCGGCGACAGCATCTCGCGCACCCCGCCGCTGCTGAACATGGCGTTGCCGCGCTCGCTGAGGTTGGGAGCTTGGCGGCGCAGCAAGGCTTGCCGTCGAACGGACCGATGGCCGGTCGTGAATTCCGGCATCTGCGCCACGAAGCTGCCGCTGCCGACGCGGCGCTCGATGAAGCCTTCGGCATGAAGCCGACCATAGGAGGCTTCGACGGTATCCCGCGACACGCCGAGCGACGTGGCGAGGGCACGGGAGGACGGCAAGGGCTTTCCCGCGCCAAGCGCACCATCGACGATCAATTGCCGGATGGCGCGCTGGATCCGCGCATGAAGGGGCATGGTCACGTGAGCGGGATGGGCGATCCACGCCTTCACGGTTTCCAGCTGGGAATGCCTGAACAAATGGTCTGAACCTTGCGAGCCGATTGGATGGGCATACCGGGCCATTCACTGGCTATGTGTCAATCCGGTTTGCTGTCCCGCGCCGAGCTCCAGGAGGTCCTTTCAGGATCATGCCGTCCCGCACCGCATCTTCTCCCATTCGCTTGAAAGACCTGCCGTATCCCGTCGTCGCCGGCCTGATCTCCGTGATCGTCAACTATGGCGGCACCTTCATCCTGGTCTTCCAGGCTGCGAGGATCGCGGGGCTGAGCCCCGAGTTGACGGCCTCCTGGGTCTGGTCGGTCTCGATCGGCGTGGGGCTGACGGGAATCGCCTTGAGCTGGCATTACCGCGAGCCGATCATCACCGCCTGGTCGACTCCGGCAGCGGCGTTTCTCGTCGCCGCGCTCGGCAGTACGCCCTATGCCGAGGCCATCGGCGCCTACATGGTCTCGGCCGTGGCCTTCGTCGCGCTGGGGCTGTCGGGTTGCTTCGAGAAGGTGATCCGATTGATCCCGCCGGGCATCGCCTCCGGTCTGCTGGCCGGTATCCTGCTGCAGTTCGGCATCGGCGCATTCGGCGGTGCGAGCATCGACCCGCTGCTCGTCGGCTTGCTGGTCGTCGCCTATGTCGTGCTGAAGCGGTTTTCGGCGCGCTATGCCGTGGTCGGAATCCTCATCATCGGACTGGGCTTCCTGCTCGTGCAGGGCCGGGTCGATCTGTCTGGGCTGAAGCCGGCCTTCGCAACGCCCGTCTTCACGATGCCGGCCTTCTCGCTGAATGCGCTCCTGTCCGTCGCACTGCCGCTCTTCCTGATCACGTTGAGCGGCCAATACATGCTGGGGATGCTCGTGCTGCGAAATGACGGCTTCAAGACCAGCGCCAATCCGATCGTCACCGTGACGGGCCTCGGCTCGCTCATCATGGCCCCGTTCGGATCCCATGCCTTCAACATCGCAGCGATCACCGCGGCGATCGCCACGGGCAAGGAAGCTCACATTGATCCGTCGAAGCGTTGGATCGCGGGTATCGCGGCCGGCTGCTTCTATGTGCTCGTGGGGATATTCGGCGTCACGCTGGCAGCCGTCTTCATGGCCTTTCCGGCGACCTTCATCACCACGCTGGCCGGCCTGGCGCTGCTCGGCACGATCGGCGGAAGCCTTGCGGGAGCGATGGCCGATCCGACGTCGCGCGAAGCCGCACTCATCACTTTCCTGGCCTCGGCGGCGAACATCAAGCTGCTCGGGATCGGCGGAGCATTCTGGGGGCTGGTCATCGGGCTCGTCGCCCATGTCGTTCTGAATGGTCGCCTGCCGCGCAGCGGCCTGGCCAGGAGCAGGGCGGCCGCGAAATGAGGGCAGAGCCGCGCGCTTCCCGTGCCGTGCCGGAGCCCGTGATGTCCCTATTTCGAGCGGGACACGCAAGGTCTCAGCCATCGAGAGCCTTGCGGCGCAACTTCGGGAGAGTGCGCACCGATCGGATTGCTCTCCCCTGTGTAGGCGGATAGAGCCGCCGGTCGAGGTCCGGAATTGGCGCATCTCGCCCGGAAGGAGGAAGGTGCTTTGGCGCTCTGCGATAGCGCGGACGAGTTATAGTGGCTGCGGAGGCGGCATCCCAATGGAGGATGCGTCATACGCGCCGAAGCTTGGCAGAACCCATCAAAGTCCAGCTTGGAATACCGGCCGCATCATAGGTCCGAAGCCGCCCCTGAAGCCGCGCCACATCTGGGCGATCAGGACACGGTTGCAGCACGGCGTCCTGGACGGCGAGCACCTTTACCGACAGGCTGAGCCGCCTCGTGACAAGACGCCTGGGTAAAGGCTGATCGGCCGGCTGGCGAGATAATTTCCCGCGGAGCCATCAGAGCAGAGTGATTTTCCCGTTTGCCAATTCGTAATGGGCGCCCACCACCTTGACCTTCCCGCTCCTCACGAAATCCGCGAGGATCGGCTTGGCCGTTTCGAGGCGCCGCACGCCCCGGCGGATATTCTCTGCAATCGCCGCAGCGAGAACATCGTCCGGCTTGTCGGCTTTGGCAGCTTTGACGGCGGGCCTGATTTCGCGGACCATTTCCTGGAGATGACCCGGCAGGGCCGCCCCGTCCCGCACGACCTTGATCGCGGCATCGATGGCGCCGCAGCGTGAATGGCCGAGGACAATGACGAGCGGCGTGTTGAGGAACTTCACCGCATATTCGAGGCTCGCCAGCCCGTCATTGTTGACGAAATTGCCAGCGAGGCGAACCACGAACAGGTCGCCGGGTCCCTGATCGAAGGCTAGCTCCGGTGCAACGCGTGAATCAGCGCAACTGAGGATCGCAGCAATCGGGTGCTGGACCGTGACCCGCGCGGCCCGGCCGGCCGAGTAATCCAGATTGGCCGACGTATTGGCCGCATAGCGCGCATTGCCATCCATCAGCCGTTTCAATGCCTCGTCCGGCGTGATCGCATTCTGTGGTGCAGCCTGGGCGGAGGCCCGCGGGGAAAGCGCAGCAGTAGCGCCGAAGGCTGCCATGCCGGCAAAAAGGCCGCGGCGGGACATTCCGGATGTGGGCCGAGCACACAGGTCGCACATAGCCTAAGCCTCCCCAGGTCAGCCTGCGCTGCAAGCGATCCGAGCTGCCAAAGCGACGTTTCATCAACCTTGTCGCCGCACTCACCCTCACAGCAGGCACCGCATTACTGCTACAGGCGATGGAGGCTGCGAAGTCCAAACTTTGCAGGGATTCCCATGAGCGATGTTCTTGAGCCCGAGCCGGTTGCGACAGTCCTCCACTCCTCCGTTCAGGGCTTTGCCGAGCGGAAAACCTGGACCTATGCTGCAGCCTTGATGCGGTCGCCAGATTTTGCCGATGTGCTCGAATCCTACTGCGGCGCCATGGTCCAGCCGCCAGGAGTGGCTTGGCCGACAAATAAGGTGTTCGCACAGAAGCTGCGTTACCTCGTCGCTTTCGTATTGATCGGCAACGATGCGCGTTCGCGCAGCGGCCGCGGGGAGCCGCCAACGCTCGCGGCCCTGCAGCGCGCCGCGCCGGCGAGTGCCAGGCAGATCGCTGGCTTCATCAGCGCGTTGCGCCATGGCGGCTATGTAATCGCCACCCGGGGTAGCGGCGATCGACGGGCGCTGCATCTGCGCCCGTCGATGTTGCTGCTCCAGGAGATCGCCCGTTCGCCGCTTGCCTTTCTCGAGGCGTCGGAACGACTGGCGCCTCCGTCGCGCCCGCTCGCCGATCGCTTGCGTGCCGAGGCCGACCCTCTCTCCGATTGGCTTGGTCGCTCGCACGACCGGTTTCATGCCGAAGATATCCTCTTCGTCCCCTTCCCGAGCATCGTCCGATTCACGGAGCATGATTGCGGCTATCCGGTGCTGTCAGCGGCCTTCGCAGCTCATTATGCGGCTTTGCTCGGCAGGGCACCATCAATCCGGCTGTCCTATGGCGCGCTGGCTGAGCGCTTTCGTGTCTCGCGCCAGCATATCGGAAATATCTTCGTCGAGGCTGAGCGGCACGGCTGTTTCACGGTTAGCCATGGTGGTCGGGACATCTCCATCTCGCCCGCTTTCGTGCGGGAATTCGAGACCTGGGCGGCAGGCCAGATGGCGCATTATCGCCTGCTCGCCGAGGAGTAGGTCTTGTGTTTCCAAGACCTGAAGAAGGCGCGGCTCGGAAAGCCGGCTCGCCTCACTTAACGTCCGCTTATTGGCGGTTGTCGGCTGTCCGGAGTTGGCGCAAACGGCCGGGCGCCCCCATCCGCGCCTGTTTTGACGCGGCGCGGCGCCTCGCGGACATTGAGGCCTGGCTGGAGGCGGACGACGCAATTTTCGCGATGACATGCTGCATGGGTTAGCTTCTTATTGTCGAATCTTGGACGCCAATAGACCGTTGCGTTGAATGGAATTACTGCTTCCTGTTTCAGATCCAGAACATGATCTTCGCGCGCCGCAGGCGGTAGATGATCTCGACATCATCGATATTCTCGCGCGAATGGAGGCAATCAATTCGTCGAGCGCGGGCCTCACCGACCTGGCAAGCTCGGTAGGCCTGAGCCCTTTTCAGCTTAACCGCCGGCTCAAACGTGCGGTTGGTGATACGCTAGGCAACTATCAGCGCCGTCTGCGCCTGGGTCTGGCAGCCGCGCTTCTCACGCGCAGCGACCACAGCATTCTCGATATCGCTCTCCAAACAGGATACGGGAGCCAGGCAGCCTTCAATCATGCGTTCGCCCGGCAGTATGGCCTGCCGCCGCGCAAGGCGCGCTTGATCGCCAGGTCGAAGGCCCCTCAACCCGTGCTCCGCCATCGGGCATTCGCGGATACGACGAAGCCGCATCGGCACCACGCGCTTCCCGTTCTCGCCATGCGGTTTCAAGGGGGCTACGCCCACGTTCCTGGTTATTGGCGAGCCTTCGCCACGATGTTGCGGCGAGCAGGGGTGGATCTGGCCGGCAGGCAAGCGGTGGGCATTTTCTATGACGATCCAGGGGTAACCCCCGAACACCTCATCCGATATGATTGCTGCATTCTCGATCATGAGCGCTTGTCGGAACGCCTCGCTGGGCCCTTTCGGGGCGACGCAGTCCGCAGCGGCGAATATGCCAGCCTTGATGTAGCAGGTCCCTATTCCGCCGTGGCTGACGCAGTGTTTGCGATTTGTGCCGTCTGGATGCCCCTGCATCGTCGTCGTCTGACCGCAAGCCCTGCCTACGAGTTTCATCGGCAAGCGCCGTGGAACGACGATGGCATCATCGATGCTTCGATCTTCATCGGTTTTGAGTGAGTCCGCGCAATAGCGATCAAAACGGTCGCGCGGAACGCTGGTAGCAGGATCCCCGCGCAAGGGGGAAATGCGAGCCGTTCGCTCTGGTGCCCTCTTCGAGACAGAGGGCGGCATGCGAGCGACACCAGATTCGAAGGCTAACGCTCGTTTTCTGCTCGGCCCCTCTGGCCGATCCTGGAGGCTCCTCGCCTCCACGGCGCTCGTGAGCTGTCTTGGAGGTTTGCTGGCCAGCGTTTCCGCTTCGGCACAGAGCGTGGCGACCTCCGGCGACGTCAATCCTTCTCCGGCGACCTCACCCGTTTGGAATGTTGGTGGGGTCCTGGATGTCGGGCGATTCGGCCCGGGCATGCTGGCTGTCGAAGGAGGCGGTGCGGTCATCAGCACCTATGGCCAAATCGGTCTCTATGCCGGCGCCACCGGCACGGTGAGCGTGACGGGCGCAGGCTCGAGCTGGACGAGCAATAGCAGCATATATGTCGGCTATTTCGGCTCAGGCACGCTGACGATCGGGAATGGGGGCGTCGTCGACATCGATACGTCCAGCATCATCGGCAATCAGGCGGGCTCTACCGGCGCGGCGACGGTGACCGGGGTCGGTTCGACCTGGACGAGCGGCAACTACCTCACCGTTGGCCATTCCGGCTCCGGCACCCTTACCGTGGCGCAAGGCGGCACGGTCACCAACACGGAGAGCATGATCGGCTTCAATTCCGGCTCTATCGGCAAGGTGACCGTCACGGGGGCCGGCTCGACCTGGATGAACAGCGGCTACATCGCTGTCGGCCAGGACGGCAGCGGCGCGCTGAACATCGAGAGCGTCGGCGCGGTCAGCACTACGTCCGGCTATATCGCCGGCGGCGCGGGCTCCACTGCTGCTGCGACAGTGACGGGCGCCGGCTCGACCTGGACAAACAGCCGTGATTTCGCTGTCGGTGTCTCCGGCAAGGGCACGCTGACCGTCGCGGCCAGCGGCGCAGTCAGCAATTTCGACGGCTATATCGGCTATCAGGCCAATTCCACCGGTACCGCCACAGTGACCGGTGCCGGCTCGACCTGGACCAGTTCCGGCCAGCTCATCGTCGGGTATCACGGCAGCGGCAACCTGACCGTCTCGAACGGCGGGGCGGTCGGCAGTGTGGCGGGCTGGATCGGAGATAGTTCGGGCTCCATCGGCACGGCGCTGGTGACAGGCAAGGACTCCACCTGGTCCATGTCCAACAACCTCGCCGTCGGATTGAATGGCCATGGCAGCCTGACCATTTCGGACGGCGCCACGGTCAGCAGTGCAACAGGCTATATCGGCTTCGGCACACATTCCATCGGCGCCGTGACGCTGACAGGGGCAGGTTCGACCTGGACGAATTCAGGCAATCTCTATGTGGGATTGTCAGGCGTCGGCGCGCTGAATATCGGAGCGGCGGCGGGAGCGAGCGCAGCGGCTGCGGGTGTGCTCGACGCAACCGCCGTCACGCTTGGCACCGGCACGCTCGTCTTAAATCACACCGACAGCAATTACGACTTTGCCCCGCAGATTGTCGGTGCCGGCGCAGTCGAGGTCCACTCCGGCACGACCGTGCTGACCGGCGACAGCTCCGGGTTTAGCGGCAGAACGACGGTTTCGGGCGGCACCCTTCTCGTCGGCGATGCGGCCGGCAACGGTGTATTGGGCGGCGCGGTCACTATCGCAGCGGGCGGTACCCTCGGCGGCTCCGGCACGCTGACCGGCGCGGTTAGCATCGATGGCACGCTGTCGGCCGGGAACAGCCCTGGCGCGCTGACCTTCGACAGCAATCTGACGCTGGGCGCCGGCGCGACCTCCATGTTCGAGCTAAATACGCCGGGCGTGGTGGCAGGTACCGGAGCTGGCGGCAATGACCTGGTCGTGGTCAACGGCACGCTGACCCTGGGCGGGAGCCTCGATGCGCGGGTCGCGGCGGCAGGCTTTTATCGGCTGTTCGACTACATCACGCTGGCCCCTGGCAGCGCCTTCGTGAGCGAGAGCGTCACCTCCGCCCGCGCGGGTTTCACGGTGGCCAGCCATGAGCTGCAGTACACGCGTCCCGGCCAGGTGAATCTGTCGGTGCTCGGCGCGGGCCAGACCATGCAGTTCTGGGACGGCGCCAGCACCACGTCCAACGGCACGGTCGACGGCGGCACCGGAGTCTGGCGGGGATTCGGCACGAACTGGACGAATGTCTCAGGCAGCGGCAATGCCGGCTGGGCAGGCTCGGTCGGTGCGTTCGCAGGCACGGCCGGAACCGTCACCGTCGATGGAGCCCAGCGCTTCGACACCTTGCAATTCTCCACTGACGGTTATGTAATGGGTGGCGGCGTCCTTCAGCTGACGCCGGCGGCGGGCAATGCCGGTACGCTCAATGTCGACCGCGGTGTCTCGACAGCGATCGGCTCGGTCATCGCCGACGGCGGCGCCAACGCTCTCGCCAAAGTCGGCGGCGGCACGTTGGTGTTGACCGGGACCAACTCCTATACCGGCGGTACGACGCTTGCCGGCGGCGTGGTATCGGTTGGCTCCGACGCTAATCTCGGCGCGGCAGCCGGTGGCCTGACCTTCGATGGCGGCACCCTGCGGGTGACGGGGACTGGCTACACTGCAACCGACAGGGCCATCGTGCTCGGAACGGGTGGCGGGGGCTTCGACATCGACGATGCGGCCAACCGCTTCACGGCCGCCGGCGACATCACCGGCCTTGGCGATCTGCATAAGCAGGGCGGCGGCACGCTCGCGCTCACGGGCAGCAATGCTTATGGCAACACGCTGGTCCGGGCCGGCACTCTTGTGGGCCATGCCGGCTCGATCTCGGGCTCGATCGGCAATGCCGGCACGGTCGTGTTCGACCAAGCCGGCAATGCCAGCTTTGGTGGCGATATCGCCGGCCTGGGCGGAACCGATGGCGCGATGATCAAGCGCGGCGCCGGCAGCCTCACCCTGGCCGGCACCTCCTCGCTGGACTGGGCGATCGAAGCGGGTGGGATCGTCTCGGCGACGGATCGCTTCCGCGGCGACGCCAAGATCGATGCCGGCGCTTCTCTTACCTTCGACCAGGCGGTCGATGGCAGCTATGCCGGGTCGATCTCGGGCCGCGGGGAGTTTGCCAAATCCGGCGTCGCAACGGTTCGCGTGACGCGCGATAGTTCCGGTTTCGCCGGCACCACGACAGTGTCGGGTGGCGAGTTATTGGTCGGCGATGTCTCGGGCGGCCGGATCGGCGGCGCGATCACCGTGCTGAACGGTGCCACGCTCAGCGGGCTGGGCACCATTGGCTCGGCCGGATCGCAGATAACCATCAATGCCGGGGGGAATCATAAGCCCGGCGACGGCACCGCTTCCGGCCAGCAGGTGGTTGCAGGCGACTATGTCAATCACGGCACCCTGACCATTATCGGCGGGCCTTCGGGCACCAGCGGGGTCGTGGTCGCCGGGTCCGTCGACATCACCGATGCCAGGCTCGACCTTTTGCTGTCGCCCAACAATGCCGCGGGCTGGTCGATCACCAACGGACCCTTCACCATCATCGAACAGCGAGGCGCGGGAGCCGTCACCGGCACCTTCGGCAAGGTCACCGATCTCGACAGATTGTTGTTCCTCGACCACGTGCTCGACTATGCCGGCGGTGACGGCAATGACGTCACGCTCACATTCCGCCGCAACAATCTCGACTTTGCCGGTGTCGCGCGGACCCGCAACCAACAGGCCGCCGGAGCCGCTGTCGGTGGCCTGCCCCAGACCAATCCGGTCTGGAACGCTGTCGCGCTGCTGAGCGAGGCCGACGAGGCGCGCGCCGGCTTCGACCTGCTCTCGGGAGAGGCTCATGCCCAAGGCGTTGCGGTCGCGATCGGTGAAAGTCGCCTGATGCGCGAGGCGGTGTTGGGGCGTCTGCGCGGAGCCCTGCTGCCGCTGCCCGGCACGCCGGTAGCCGGCGCCTTCACTGATCTTCGGGGCCGCCAGGGCGTGGCCGACATGCCGGCGCCGCGCCTCGACGAGCGCTTCACCTTCTGGGGCGAGGCGGTCGGAGCGCAGGCGAGTACTAATGCCGACGGCAACGCGGCAGGGCTGTCGCACCGCACCGGCGGCGCTGTTCTCGGCGCCGATCTCAAGCTCCACGACAGCGTTGCGAGCTCCCTTCGCATCGGCGTCGCGGGCGGCTACACTTGGTCGACCTTCGACATCGATGGCCGGCTCTCCTCGGGGCGGCTCGAGAGCGGCCACGCGTTGCTCTATGCCGGGGCGCGCTTCGGCGCCTGGCGCCTCGATGGCGGCCTGGGCTACTCCTTCGGAGAGACCAGCCTGACCCGGCAGATCCGGGTCAGTAGCTTCGGCGATACGCTACGCTCGCAACGCGGCAGCGAGCTGCTGCAGGGCTTTGCCGAGCTCGGCCATGCCTTCCGGTTCGAGCGGTTCGCATTCGAGCCCTTCGCTCAGCTCGCCTTGCTGCGGATCTCGAGTGGCTCGGATCTCGAGCAGGGCGGGGCAGCGGCGCTGCGGGTCTTCTCCGGCGAGCAGAGCCTCGGCTTTGCGACGCTCGGCCTGCGCGCCGAGGCGCAGCTTGGTGCCATGCCGCTCTTTGCCCGCGGCCTGCTCGGCTGGCGCTACGGCTTCGGCGAACTGGCCCCACAAGCGATGGCCGCGTTCGCCGCGGGCAGTGTCCCGGCGCGCGTCCATGCGGCGGAGATCGACCGAAATGCGCTCGTCGCCGAGGCCGGGCTCGACTGGCGCGTCGGTTATGACACGACGCTGGGCCTCGCCTACTCCGCCACGATCGGAGAACGCATCCGCGACCACGCCCTCAGGGGCCGCTTCGAGGTTCGGTTTTGAAGGAATGTTTGCAACCAGCAGAAACAACAAGAGCCGAATGCTCACGGCCCGACTTGCGGCTCCGTTTGCATCCAGTTTTGATCGCGCGCGTGCTCGTTCGGATATTCGCGGCATCCGCTCGTCTCCGCGCTCGATTATCTGGCACAGGCCGTTTTTGGAGATAAAAGGATGTTCACTCACGTCATGATCGGCAGCAACGACCTGGAGCGGGCTAGAGATTTCTACGACGCCACATTCGCCGCGTTAGGAGGCGAGCTTGGCGAGATAGATGCCAGAGGCAGGTTGCTCTATGCCCACAGGGGCGGTCGGCTAATGATCACGAAGCCGATCGACGGCAATCCAGCGACCGCCGCCAACGGTGGGACCATCGGTATCGCCGCTGCGAGCCGTGACCATGTTCTCGCGTGCATAAGGCCGGCACCACGCATGGTGGGACGGCGATCGAGAGCCCACCTAGCGAGCGCCCGAACGGAGCCTTCGTCGCCTACCTTCGTGATCCGGACGGAAACAAGCTCACCGCGCGCTCTCAGCCGACGAAGTAACACAATCGGCAACAGCAGCTCCGAAGATCATCCCGCTCCGCCGGCAAGCGGACGGTCCAATCTCGGCCAGTCCTTTCGGGTTAATCGGCCCGCCACGAAGCGGACCTCCCCGCAGTCCCAGAAGGGTCGCTTCCGGTCGTGCCGCCGCCGCGCTCCCAAGTCCGCTTTCCGACAAAGAGCCAGAGTCCGCTTGTGGCGCTGCAGTGACACCCCACCCCGAATCTCTGGCGGTAGAGCTATCGAAGCCCGTTGGCTAAGTTGGTAAGCTGATCGACCGGAATTGCGATCCTCACGGCGAGCCCGCTGCTCTGCCATTCTCTCTGAATCGTGGCTGCAAGCGACATCTGAACGCTTTTCTCAAGGTGGCTGCCGAAGCCATGGCTTGATGGAGGCAGGACTTGCGTCGGGGAATGCTCAGTCCATTTCAACGCGACCGTGCCATTTTCTTCAACGACGCGGACGGCAAGGCTGCCTTCGATCTCAGATAGACAGCCATATTTGGCTGCGTTGGTCGCCAACTCATGGAGGAGAAGAGCGACGTGCGGGAGAGCCCTCGGTCCCACCTCAGGATCATCGCCGGAAACGTCAATCTTCTGATGCCCGGCATAGGGCTGCAGGATGGCGCGCACCAAGGTTAGCAACGTGGTGGTTTGGCCAATGAGGCCATCACCCTGCCAATCCGGCATTGTCAGCTCATGCGCACGCGAGAGCGCTGCAAGGCGACTGCGAGCATTTTCAGTTGCTGTGCGAATGTCAGCGCCTGACCGTGCGCTCAACGAAACAATGCCTGCGGCCAGCGCAAAAAGGTTTTTCACCCGGTGCTGCATCTCGCCATAGAGAAGTCTCTGCTTCTCCTGCGCGAGACGGCGCTCGGTGATGTCTCGTGCAATCTTCGAGGCGCCTACGATGGCTCCGCGCGCATTGCGCACGGGTGAAATCGTGAGTGACAGATCAACAAAGCTTCCGTCCTTGCGGCGGCGGACGGTTTCAAAATGCTCGACGCGATCACCACGCTTGATCGCGGCCAAGATCGTCGGCTCTTCATCGAGCCTGTCCTCCGGGATCAGAATCGTAATCGGCTTCCCGACAGCTTCCTCGGCCGAATAGCCGAACAAGCGCGTCGCGCCGGCGTTCCATGTGCGGATGGTTCCATTCAGGTCTTTGCTGATGATCGCATCGTCCGATCCGTTGATGATCGCAACCAGCCAGTCGCGCAGATCTGGCTCGTCGGCGCTTTCGGCACCTAGGGGGCTGTACTCCAACGGAGCGACACGTCGGCTTCGTACAGCCGGAGAAATCGGTAGTCCGGGGGATGGTGCCCTCAAACCTTCCTCACCGAGCTTGGTCACCCAATCGCTCCGAAGCAGGTGTCATTGTCTCAAGGACGATAGCAACAAGCATTCCGACAGGCTACTCGACCCGCCTCTCTGCCGGCACCGCGCAGGTTCGTGTCTCGTGACACTCCGGCGATGTAAATGAGGCGAGCGCGGCGAAAGCCCATCAAAACGGAGTGTCGATCCGGACGCTGGAGCTATGTAACGTGCGTTCTGCGGGCGGTTTGGGCATAGGCTTGGCTGAGACTAAGCGCATCACAGGAGCAGTGATTGAATTTTTCGCCTTCCGATTCCATGACCATCTCAGCTATCGGCGCACTATAGTCGCGCCTATCACTGCACCCGGCGCGGTTCGAAGGCGAAGGCGCTGAGCCCCAGCCATTGCTGCATGGAGCAAGCAAGGGCCTGATCGCCGTCGATTTCCAACTGGCCGGTGTCCGACTCCTTCTTGATCGTCGTCAGCCCCATCCAGATCGCCGTCATAGTGCGCAGGGAACTCTTGACCAGCAGGTCGAGCTGATGGCCGGGGTCAAAATTGCACAGGTCGACGGCTCCGTCGGCCACCACCAGCCACCACCTCTTCTGCGACCCCGAAAGTTCGGGGTACAGGAACTGTATCGTGCAGCGATGCGGCGGCAGCAGCTTGACGTTGAGGCTTCGGTGCATGTCCCACATCAGCAGCGAAGGGTCGAGATTCTTGAGCGAAAGCCGCGATTCCATCCAGCGTTGCGCCCAGTTGCCGAGGCCCATGATCAACGGTCTCAGCTCCTCGCCGGCCTCGGAAAGGTGATATTCGACCGAGCCCTTCGTCCTGCGCGAGACGATAAGGACCCCGGCCTGCTGCAACTCCTTGAGGCGTTTCGAGAGCAAAGCGGGCGACATCTTCGGCAGGCCGCGCCGCAGGTCATTGAACCGGGTGCTGCCGCAGAGCAGCTCCCGCACGACCAGTGTCGTCCATCGGCTGCACAATATCTCCGAGGCCATCTACACCGGGCAGAACTGGCCATAGCCGCCGCGATTGTTCATGGCGAACCCCGTTTTCTTTTGGCGAATGGTACCAGATCGGGGGCACACGGAAAACGCCGGCAGTTCAGTTGCTGAACTGGAAGCTCGGAACCGCAGCGGTGATCCTTCTGCCTCACAGCAATGGAGGACACCATGTCGACGATCGCTGCTTCGAAAATCTCGGCTCCGTCGTTCGTCGGAGCCACCGCCTCTCCCGCCGGCATCGTGGAAACGGCGCACCGCCTCGCGCCGAAAGTCGCCGCACGTGCCGCCGAGATCGACCAGAATGACCGTTTCGTCAGTGCGAACTATACCTTGTTGAAGGAGGCGGGCCTCGTCGAGGCAGGCGTCCCGCGGGAACTCGGCGGCGGCGGCGCCGAGATAGCCGAGCTCGCCGAGATGCTGCGGGTGCTTGCCAGGGCGTGCGGTTCAACCGCGCTGGCCTTTTCCATGCACACCCATCAGGTCGCCATCGCCGCCTGGCGCTGGCGGCACCAGAAGGTCGCCGCCGTGGAGCCGCTCCTGAAGCGGGTCGCTGTGGAGAGGATCATCTTGTTGTCGTCCGGTGGCTCGGACTGGATCGGCGGATCGGGAAAAGCCGAAAAGGACGGCGACGGCTATCGCATCACGGCGCGGAAGGTGTTCACCTCCGGCGCCGAAGCCGGCGATATCCTGATGACCGGAGCAATCCACGAGGGCGAGGACGGGAGCCGCTCGGTCATCCACTTCGGCGCCCCGATGAAGTCCTCAGCGGTGCGCATCGAGGAGACCTGGCGCACGCTCGGCATGCGTGGCACCGCGTCGAACGACGTCGTGATCGAGGATCTCTTCATCCCCGCCGCGAATGTCGCGTTCTCGCGCAAGGCCGGCGAGTGGCACCCTGTTTTCGAGACGATCGCGACGATCGCTTTCCCGCTGATCTACGCCGTCTACCTAGGGGTCGCCGAGAGCGCCCGCGACATCGCCATCGAGGTCGCGAGGAAGAAGCAGGCATCCGATCCGTCGCTGGCCGGACGCATGGATACCGAATTGCGGGCCGCGCAGCTCGCGCACCGTTGGATGCTGGATGCCGTGGCGCGCAACGCGCCATCCGCCGAGACGGTCAACGAGGTCATGATCGGGCGCACGTTAGTTGCCCGCCACGCGATCGCCGCCGTCGATCTGGCGATGGAGCTGGCCGGCGGCGCGTCGTTCTACCGGGCGACGGGATTGGAGCGGCGCTTCCGTGACATCCAAGGTGCACGTTTCCACCCGCTCCAGGCCACTCCTCAGGCACGGTATGCCGGTGCAATGGCGCTGGGCCTGCCGACAGGCTCGATCTTCTAAAGAGCCGATACCGCCGGAGGGGGACGCACCATATCGATCCTCCTTCGCCACTGCTCATGCTTCGAGCACCCGCGTTAGGCATTTGGCGGCCTTCCGAAACCGGCCGCCGCGCATCGCCGAGATTGAGAGCTTCATTTCCAACCAGCCGGAGACAATGGAAACTCGATTGGAGCCGGAGCATTCCGCCCAATGTCAGCTTGCGGCCAATGATCCAAGTTCCGCTTCTGGCGCGTCTCGCCCGGACCTCTGTTCGGCGCTTCCGTGCGCAGCGCAGCGGGTGCATCGAACGGAACGGCCAGGGAATGGATATGCGCCTCACAGCCATGCAGTGATTGCTGAAGCGCGGTCAGCGCGCTTCAGCATGTATTGGTTAGAAGGCTTGGCTTACAGCCGGTACTGCCATCGTATGAGATCGGCAGCTCGCTCGCCAACGATGGCGCAAGGAGCCTGGGTGTTGCCGGTCGTGACACGCGGCAGCACCGAGCCATCGGCGATCCGCAGGCCGGCGATCCCGTGCACCGCAAGTTTGGCATCGACCACCGACATGTCATCCGAGCCCATTTTTGCGGTGCCGCACTGATGCCAGTAGGTCACCGCAGCATCTCGGATGAAGGCATCGTCGATCTGACGACCGGTTCCAGGGATACGTTCGGCGCTGACGAACGGCCTGAATGCGTCGCTGCTGCCGATCTCGCGGCAAAGCTTCACACAAGCCCGAGCCGCTTCCAGGTCGCGCGGATCCGACAGCATGTTGGCGTCAACAACAGGCTTGTCAGTTGGATCTGCCGACGTCAGGCATATCCGACCGCGACTATGGGGCTGGGCGAGCCCCGCAAACATCGTCCAGCCATGGTTAGGCACCCCTAGAAGTGCCGTCCGCTCACTCGGAACCGGGAACTCCACCTGGCAGAAGAGCAGATCCGGCGCGGTGAGGTCGGGCCGGCTCTTCCAGTAAAGCGTCGCCTCGCTGCCGCTGTTGCGCGGCGCAAGCGGCTCACGGTACTCCCACGTACATCCGAACGAGACGTGATCCTGCAGATTGCGGCCGACGCCGGGAAGGTGCTGGACGACGGGTATGCCGAGCCGTGCCAGTTCGTCACGATCGCCGACGCCGGACAGCATGAGCAGCTTGGGCGTATTGATCGCACCGGTCGAGATCACGATCTCGGTGCTTGCCTTGATCGACGAGATCGAGCCTGCTCTTTCGATCTCCACACCGATAGCGCGGCGCCTGTCGAACAGCACACGCCGAACGACCGTCTCGGTCAGGATCGTGATGTTGGGGCGATCGGCGATCGGCCGGACATAGGCCCGGTATAGGGATTGTCGTCGTCCCTCGCGAACCAGCATGTCGGCATAGGCAACCCCGCCGACGCCTTCCATCATCTCACCATTGGGATGATCGAAACGAGGGATGCCGAGGCCTTCCGCTGCATCCAGCAGAGCGCCGGCGATGGGGCTCGGATCTTTCGCCGCCTGAACCCATACCGGCCCGCTCGTGCCGCGATATTTGGGATCCGGCCGCCCCTGCCAGTTCTCGATCCGACGATAGATGTCGAGAACCGAGTTGTAGTTCCAACCGGGATCGCCCGTTTCCACCGCGAAGTGGTCCCAGTCGCTGCGGTGGCCGCGCGCCCAGACCATGACGTTCACGCTGGAGCCGCCGCCGAGGCCCTTGCCCATCGACATCGAGAGAGCCCGGCCGTCCAGATGCGGGTTGGGTTCGGCCTGGAATCCCCAGTCGCGATCGGTGCCGAGATTGGTCGGCCATAGAGCGGGATCCAGCACGGACTCCGCTTCGTCGTCGGGCCCGGCCTCGATCAGAAGGACGGTACAGGCCGGGTTTTCGGCCAGGCGGCGCGCGATCACCGATCCCGACGAACCGGCGCCGCATATGATGAAGTCGTAGGTGGTCTCGAGGTTGGCTCTGCGCTCCGCCTGGTTTTGGCGTGCGCGTCTTTCGAAGCCCCCGGCATCGCCGGGGGCTGAGGTGTCAGTCATCGTTCGATCTTTCCAGTTCGGCGCTGGGCCGTTTCGGGGACCGCGATAAGCGGCTGGCCGTTACTTTGCGGCGGACGCTGCCTGGCGAGCGGCCTGGTCGATCACATCGGCGACGACCTTGGGCTGGGTCATGAAGAGGGCATGGCTGGCCGAGACCTTCGTGACCTTGGCGCCGATGCGCTTGGCCATGTGATCGAGCATCGCCTGATCGAAGGCCTTGTCCTCACTGGCGATGACGGCCCAGCTCGGCTTGGTGCGCCAGGCGGCGTTCTTCAGCTTGGTGCCGAAGGCCGACAGGTTGATCGGCACCTGCGATTCCCGCATGAAGGCGACATCCGCATCGGAGACATCGTGTGCGAAGCCAGCCTTGAACTTGGCGCGGTCGACGAAGGCGAAACCATCCTGCGCCTTGTCTAGGACGAACTCGGTCGCCGGGGCGAAGCCCTCATATTGCTGGGCCGTGGTCTCGCCGGCATCCGGAGACAGGGCCGAGACATAGACGAGGCCAGTGACCTTCGGATCGACGCCCGCTTCGGTGATGACGGTGCCACCCCAGGAATGGCCGACGAGGATCGTGGGGCCGTCTTGCCGGTCGAGCGCCCGCTTGGTGGCCGCGACGTCGTCTTCGAGCGAGGTCAGCGGATTCTGAACGATCGTCACGCGATAGCCGCGAGCCGTCAGCAAGTCATAGACGCCCCGCCATCCCGATCCGTCGGCAAAAGCGCCGTGAACCAGAACGACATTCTTGGCAGGCTGCGCCGTGCTCGCAGTCTGAGCGAGAGCGGCCTGCGACATGCTGCCGATTGCGGCTGCGGCGAGAAGGGTGTTGCGGATGGACTTGCTCATGACGGCGCTCCTTCATTTTAGTATTGCAGCAATTGTTATTGCGATAACAGATATGCCGATTACCACCATCCTTGTCAATCGGACATTTGTCGCGATATATGTTTTCGAGATCACGGTTCCGTGAGCCGCAGTGAAAGGCCTGCCGATGACCGATGCGACCACCGCCCCACCAGTGCCACTGGAGGACCAGCTCTGTTTCTCGATCTACTCTGCCGAGATTGCGATCCAGCGGGCCTATAAGCCGTTGCTCGATGGCCTAGGACTTACCTATCCGCAGTACCTCGTTCTCAACGTCCTCTGGCGCGAAGACGCCCAAACGGTCGGCGGCATCGCTCAGCAGCTTGCCTTGGAGTCCAGCACGCTGACGCCGCTGCTCAAGAGGATGGAAGCCGCGGGCCTACTGCGTCGCACCCGCAATCCCGAGAACGAGCGCCAGGTTATCATCGCGCTCACGCCGGAAGGTGACGCACTTCGCTTTCGTGCCGGCTGCCTGAACGCAAATCTGCTCGAAGCGTCCGGCCAGACGGTCAGCGAACTTGGGAAGCTCAACCAGCTGATCCGGCAACTTCGCGACGCGATCTACGCCCATACGGGTGCCCTAGGCGTAGGAGGGTCGAGAATGGACCCCGACCCCAAGGGGTAACGGCGAGAGCCGAGGCGGCCTAGACCGTCGGCACGGTCCCGCCATCGATGACGTATTCGGTTCCGGTGATGCTCCCCGCTCGGTCCGAGGCGACGAAAGCAATCAGGCTTGCAACTTCGTCGGTACTCGCCGGGCGACCGATCGGAATTCCGCCGAGGGAATCCATGATCATCTTCGTGCTCGTCTCGACACTGACGCCCTGTTGCTCGGCGAGGCGCTCGGCGAAGTGAACGGAGCCCTCGGTGGCAATCCATCCCGGCGAAACACGGACGACCCGCACGCCTTTTGGCGAGACCAGCTTCGAGAGGCTCTTGCTGTAGGAAGAGAGCGCGGCCTTCGCTGCGGCGTAGCCGATCGTCGCTTCCGGCAGCGGCATGACTCGCTGGATGGAGGTGACATGAATGACGACACCGCTGCCATGTGCAGTCATCGCCGGCACCAATTCACGATCGAGGCGAATGGCCGGCATCAGGTTGAGGTCGAGCTCCTTGCGCCATTCCTTGTCCGTGAGAGCTTCATATCCGCCCGCCGGGGCGGAGGAACCGCCCAGCATGTGCACGATGATGTCGACTCCGCCCAAGCGCTCGCGAACGGCCTGCGCCAGCTTTGCGCAGCCCTCTGGCGTCGTGAGATCTACACCGACGAACATCCCGGCCGGCAGGTCCTCTGGCTTCGACCTGGCGCTGGTCAGAACCTGAGCTCCCAACTCCCGGAAGAGCTTGACCGTTGCGGCGCCTGCGCCACGCGTGCCGGACGTCACGAGCGCCGGCTTGCCTTCGAGGCTGATGAACGGGTTCATGGGGTAATCTCCAACTCGCCGATCTTGTCACCCTCCAGGCGGAAGAAATAACGCAGGTCGATCGGGCTGCCCGGGAAATTTCCCTCGACGTGGCAGGTCACGACGGTGCGACCGCGCTCGCGTTCGATCGTAATCGGCGTCGAAGTCGCCGTGAATTTCTTCGAATACTCCACTTTCCACTGACGGATCTCGTCCCTGCCAGTGTGGACGTGGTTCTCATCCCGAACAGTAGCGATGTCCGAAAAGCAGTCGGCCATCGTTTGAGGATTGGGGTCGAGATCGGCGGTGAAGTACCGCGCGATTGGCGAAGGCAGTTCAAGAGACATTGTTGCCATCCTCAGCGTTGAATTCTGCAGACCTGGCCTCCGGCTGACCTGTTGAGATCTTGCCTCGGCGGTTGCTTCCACGGACATCAACTTAGCGATGGACAGTGGGACTGATAATCGGGATAAATTGGGATGAAACGTTGCGAAATCCGGCACAATGATCGGCCATAATCTCATCGAGCTGGATGCCGTCATGGCGGTCGCGCGTCGGAAATCGTTCCGGGCAGCGGCCGTGGAACTGCAGATCTCCACGACGGCGCTGAGCAATCTCATCGCGAAGTTCGAAAAGCAGCTCGGTGTCCGTCTGTTCAATCGGACGACACGGAGTGTCTCACTCACTGATGCCGGGCGGAACTTCGTCGAACAGATCGGCCCTGCTCTCGTTGAGATTCACAGCGCCATGGACAGTGCCATGTCGCAACAGGAGGTGCCGTCCGGGACGATCAGGATCAACGCGTTCCCGACCGCTGCGCGGGAGATTCTGGAGCCGCTGGTCTTTGAGTATCTGCGCCGATATCCGCAGGTGCACATCGACCTCGTGACCGAGGGGCGCTTGCTCGATGTGGTGGCCGACGGCTTTGATCTCGGCGTCAGAAGCGCGGATTTCGTGCCCAGCGACATGATCGCTGTTCCGATTGGCCAGGCACGATCCTACGTCGTTGTGGCTTCACCGACGTATCTCGAAGCGCACGGCAGACCACAGGTGCCGCTCGATCTGCTCAATCACACCTGCATCCGCATCCGGCTGCCCAATGGCGGCATCTACAAATGGCACTTCGAGAAAGACGGCGAGCCTGTCCAGATCGACGTGCAAGGCCCCATCACCCTCGACGAGGCCAGCCTGTCGCGGACCGCCGTCCTGTGCGGGATCGGCCTGGGTCTCTTTATGGAGTCGGACGTCCGTGAAGACATCACAGCCTGCCGCCTGATCCGCGTCCTCGAAGACTGGATGAAGCCCGTGGCGCCCTTGTGCCTCTATTACCCCGGGCGCAAGAATCCGTCGGCCGCGTTCAAGGAATTCATCAACCTCGCACGCGAATTCACCTCGGCTTTGAATGCCGATCGGAGGTGACGCACCTGCCGGATCGCGTCGCGATGAAAGTCCGCTTGTGGGCAAGTGCCGAGAGTCGGCTAATGGCGCATTGAGCTCAGAGCACAATCGCTGTCCCCACTGCTAGCTACTTGAGCTGGCTGTCTTTGCTTCCGCGTCGATTGATACCCCCACTAACGATCGATCGCCGATCGAAGCCCGTCTGGCACGCGACGCAGGTCCGCGCACCGGGCATCGCCAAGCGGCGCGCTTCCGGAATCTCCTCCCCGCAGGCCTGGCAGTAGAGTTCTCCGGTGCCCGTGGGCAGTTTGGCGCGGGCCAGCCTGACCGCATCATTGATCGAGTCGTGAATCTGATCTTGAACCGCCCCGTCTGGGGCCCATCCATTCGCCATAGCAGACTCCCTCACTAATATCCCGAGATGGTGCTGGGCTAAGGCATCTTCAATCACATAGCCCGCTAACCGGGAGCCGCTGCGCCTCGCCGGCGTCACCGAAATCGACGTCTTCCGCGAGAGCGCAGGACATAGTGGCTCCGCGAGGCTGCCGGGGTCTGGTCGAACGACGAGGTCGCCCTATCGGGGGATCCACCTGGCAATCTCGAAATCGTCGAAGGCCCGCCCGACGGCGGCAAAATCCCGGAGCTCGACGGCAACTATGGAGCCTTCGCTCCCGATTACGCGCCGGAGGAGATCTTCGAGATTGCTTCCAAGCTCTACAAGAAGAGCCGCTAGCCGCGCCAACGTCCTCGTCGCCCGCGGTGGTCGTTGGCGACGAAGACGACGACCAAAGTGGCGCGAAGATCACGAAGGAACCCGACGCAGTTGAAGACGTATAGACCGCAGGAGGCGATCATGCGTGTCGATGCGATTTTCGAGTGCCGGTGCTGCGGCTCGCCCGCCGTGTCACTGCCAAATAATCTGACCGTAGCCGCCATCGTCCGATGCGCTGGCTGCGGAAGCGAGCTGAGCACCTGGCAGGACTATAAGAACGCCATATCGGTCGCTCTCGTGAACTCCGGGACGCCGCTCAGTGCAGACCCGATCTTGCTGCTACCGATCCCGAACAGCATTTCGCTCCTGGACGCGTGGGCCGCCCCGTCACACACAACGGCCGGTCAGGTAAGTGGTCTCCAGCGCGGGCAGCACGACGTGGTGGCGCCCGCGCGTATCGAGGCTCCCCAGAGGTGAAGTCCTTCATCGCGACATACGACATCGAAGCGGCGCCCGGAGATCCCCACAACACGTTTCTCGAGGCGGCGGTCGCGCGAGGATGGACCGATACACTCCGCGTCGGTGACCGCTCCGAGCGGTTGCCAAACTCCACGCTCATCGGGAATTTCCGCAACCTGGACGACGCGCATCGATCGTTCGAAGCGGCCATCACCGACGCAAACGAAACCATGTCTCCAGCGACGCTGACCGTCGAGAGGCGCTACATCGTCGAGCGTGCGTCGGGGGGTCGGCTGCTGGCGAGAAAGACCCAGTGGGTCAAGAGGAACATTGCTCGGCTGAATAGCTTGCTGCGGCCTAAAGCGCGGAAAGAGGGTCGCGACGCGAAGTGACCCTAGGGGGCGACGCCCGACACTCCTAAGGTCATCCCGAACGTTTTGCTTATTGTTGCTGCCCCGATCCAGGCTCCGCCATCTTTCGGTGCTGCTTGGCAAGCGTCTCGGCCGGCGTGACGTTGGCGAGCGAGGACTTGATCTTGTTTTTCCAGCCACTAACCACGGCGCCGTCGCCTGCCATGAGCGCCTGGTAGCCTGCCTCGGCGACGTCCCGAGGATCGTCTTTTTCGTCCTGGCCGATCTTGGTGTCCAGAAGTCCGGCGCGCTCGAAAAAGCGTGTATCCGTTGCTCCCGGCATCAGGCAGGTGACTGTCACGCCGGTGTCCCTCAGCTCCTCGCGCAAGGCGAAGGAGAAGGAGTCGATGAAGGCCTTGGTGCCGTTGTAGACGGCCTGGAAGGCGCCCGGCATGAAGCCCGCGATCGAGCCAGTGATGAGGATACGGCCTTCGCCACGATCGCGCATCTGCTGGCCGACCTTCTTCAGCAGCAGCAGTGTTCCGACGATATTGGTGTCGATCACCCGCAGCCACTCGGCGTCGTCCTGGTCGAGAAAGCCGTGGCCGAGACCACGCCCGGCATTGGCGAAGAGCAGGTCGACCTCCCGCCCGGATTTGCCAACCTCTACGAAGAGTTCATCGACGCCTTCCTCGTCACTGAGGTCGACGACGACCGATACGACTTTGGCGCCCTCGGACCGCAGCTTCTCCGCGGCATCATGAATATCGGTCTCGTCCGCTGCGATGAGTAGATCGTAACCGTCCTTCGCGGCGAGCCGTGCGAGTTCAAGCCCAATTCCGCTCGATGCGCCGGTGACCAGCGCGAGCTTTCCGATTTCCTGTCCCATGTGATGCTCCTTCGTCACGGGGTGAGGACGACCTTGATGCAGCCGTCCTCCTTGTCTCGGAATTTTTGGTAGAGGCCCGGCCCCTCTTCGAGCCCGGCTCGATGCGTGATCACGAACGAAGGATCGATCTCGCCTGAGGTAATCTTTTCGAGCAGCGGCGCGAGATAGCGGTGCGTGTGCGTCTGACCGGTCTTGAGCGTCAGGCCCTTGTTCATGAAGGCGCCCATCGGGATTTTGTCGAGATAGCCGAAATAGACGCCGGGCATCGAGATCGTGCCGCCCTTCCGGCAGCACATGATTGCCTCACGGAGCGCATGCGGGCGATCAGTCGCGAGGTAGGTCGCGGCCTTGATCTTGTCGATGACTGCATCGAACGAGCCGCTGCCATGGGCCTCGGCGCCGACTGCGTCGATGCAGCGATCGGGGCCGCGGCCTTTGGTCAGCTCCATGAGGCGGTCGTAGACGCCGACATCATCGAAATTGATCGTCTCCGCCCGTCCGATGCCGGCTGCCATCGCGAGGCGTTCGGGAACGTTGTCGATGGCGATGACGCGCCCCGCACCGAACATCCAGGCCGACTGGATCGTAAATTGTCCGACGGGACCGCAGCCCCAGATCGCGACCGTGTCGCCCTCCTCGATCTCTGCATTCTCCGCCGCCATGTAACCGGTAGGAAAAATATCGGATAGGAAGAGCACCTGCTCGTCGGGGATGCCGGCCGGGACCTTGATCGGGCCGACATCGGCATAGGGCACCCGCAGGTATTCCGCCTGCCCGCCGGAAAAGCCGCCGAGCATATGCGAGTAGCCGAACAGACCGGAAGGTGACTGCCCCATGGCCTTCTTCGCCTGATCGGCGTTGGGATTGGAACGATCGCAAAGGGAGTACATCTGCTTTCGGCAAAAGAAGCAGTCACCGCAGGCGATGTTGAAGGGCACGACGACCCGGTCGCCGATCCTGAGATTGCGGACGCTGCTTCCGACCTCGACGACCTCGCCCATCGTTTCGTGGCCGAGGACGTCACCCGCCTCCATCGTCGGCGTATAGCCATCATACACGTGCAGGTCGGAGCCGCAGATCGCGCAAGCGGTGACCTTGATCACGACATCGCCGGCATCCTGAATTTGCGGATCGGGCACCGTTTCACAACGAATATCGCTTTTGCCGTGCCAGCAGAGTGCTTTCATGTCGCGGGTCCTTCGTGCCCCCCATGCGGCCAACGCGGTCTCCCCGTGACCGTTCCGCAAAAATCTGACGTTATTTGGCGCGTGGGCAGCACCCGATGGAACCGCCGCTCCATCACTACGGGCGGAGTTTGGTAACTGTTCGCAACCGGCATTGAACATTACGGTTCAATGGACGTTGGTGGCTTCGGAGAGACCGCGAGGCCTAGAATGTTTCAACCACCGCTCGATCCCTCCATCATCATCGGTCGCTGGCGCGACCGCCCACCCACCGGCCAACAGATGCAGCGGATATTGACCAGCCTTCTCCCTCCGGATGCCATGGAGGCGTTGCTCGCCAAAGAGATGAGTCGATCGGTCGTTTACATCCGCTGGTGCCTTGGCAGTGAAGCTGTCGTCCCAGCCCGTCTTCTCTCAGCAGCTCTGCGAGTGAGCGCGGGCGTGAGACAGATCGCACCTCTGTCGGGATCGGCGAGATGACGCCCTCGACCAGCCCGAGTTTCTCCGCATCGGTAGCTTCGCTGTAACAGTGCTCCGGCGACCGCCACGCGCCATCTCCAGCGTTCGAGTTACCTTATGGGCCTAGGGATTGAAGGCGGGAGCTCGATAGCCAGGCGCATGTCAGCGAATAGGCGCTAAGCGTGTCTACCCGGGATGCTGGATGAAGTGCTGTCGACAGTCGGGATGGCCGACTGACGTTTCAGTTTCGAGAGCGTACGGTCGACAGCTCACTGCATGGATTCGGCCGCGCGGGCGAGATCAGAGCGAGCATCGCGGGCCGCGGCATTAAGCAGAATCTTCAGTGCGCTTCTCACTGCAACGGTGAGATCGGCGTCCGCGCCATCTCCGGACTCCGCCTTGAACGTTAGACGACCGATCTCCGCTGACAGAACTTGCAAGAGTTCGTCCATTCGGACTTGGTCGCGGCGCTTTCCGGCCGAGTGGACGAGTGCCCTGACAACGAGCCTTCTCAGCCCAGCATTGAGCCCGTTGGCAATGATGGCGTCATCCTGTGCCACGCTAATTTTCCTCGCTTTTGAAGCGGAACCAACGAGCTGCGCCACGGTTCCTCCTCTCGTTAGACGGGAGAGGTCAGAATGGCACCGCGGGCGATCTGGAAGGGCGTCTTGAAGGTCGCCGAACTGACCTGCCCCGTCGCACTCTACACGGCTGCCTCGACCGCCGAGCGCATCTCCTTCCACACCCTGAACCGGAAGACCGGTAACCGGGTCCAGCGCCAGTTTGTGGACGAGGTCACGGGCAAGCCTGTCGAGCACGACGATCAGGTCAAGGGATATGATCGCGGCAACGGCGACTATATTGTGCTGGAGCCGGAAGAGGTCGCGGCCGCCGTGCCGGAAAGCGACAAGACGCTCGACGTTGCCACTTTTCTTCCGTGCGACGAGATCGACGACGTCTTCCTGGATCGGCCCTACTATATCGCACCGAGTACCCCGATCGCCTCGGAGGCCTTCGAGCTGATTCGGGAGGCCATGGTCGAGCAACAATGCGCGGCGTTGGCCCGCACCGTCATCTTTCGCAGGATGCGCTCCATCCTGATCCGGCCTTACGCCACCGGGTTGATCGGGACGACGTTGAACTTCGATTACGAGGTGCGCTCGGCAGAGGACGCGTTCAGCGACCTGCCAAAGATGAAGATCCAGGACGAGATGCTCGATTTGGCCAAGCACATCATCGAGACGAAAGCGGGGGAGTTTAATCCAAAATCGTTTGACGATCGCTACGAGGCCGCACTGGCCGACCTCGTGAAGGCGAAGATCGAGGGACGCAAGCTCAAGCCGAAGAAGCTGCCGCCGGCCGCCAAGGTTGTGGACCTGATGGAGGCGCTGCGTCTCAGCGCCAAGGGCGGCGGTAAGGCGTCCTCACCTGCGTCGAAGGCCCCAAATCGCAAGGCCGCAGCGAAGGGGACTAAAAATGCCGACCAGACAGGCGAAAGGCGAAAGGCGAGCTAATCAGGAGCGGCGCGGCTCCAGGCTCTTCTTCAGCGCCTCCATGATGCTGACGACGTTGCCCTCGCTCTGCGGCTTCGGACGCGCCTTCGTCGCCTTCCGACCCTTCTCCTTGGCCTTGATGATCGACAGGAGCTCATCCTGCACGGGATCCTCGGCCAAGTCCGGCGACCAGTCTTTGGTGCGAGACTTGATCAACTTCTCCATCAGCGGCTTCATGTTCGCCTCGGGCTCAGCCTTCTTGATACCGGCGAAATAGGGCTTCTCGTCGCGGACCTCGTCGCCGTAGCGCAGCGTCCACAGCACGATGCCGTTGTCGCGTGGCTCGAGCAGAACGGCGCGCTCGCGGCGGTAAAGAACGACCCGCGAAATCCCCACAGTCTTCGTCGCCTTCATCGCCTCTCGGATAACTGAGAAGGCCTCCTCGCCGACTTTCCCGTCCGGCACGAGGTAATGCGGAGCGTCGTACCAGATCCATCCGACCGAGGAGCGCGGTGCGAACACCTCGATGTCGATGGTCCGCGTGCTTTCGAGCGCGACGCCGTCGAGCTCGTCCTCCTCCAGCATGACGTACTCATCATCGTCCTTAGGGTAGCCCCGAACCTCGTCCTCGTCGGCAACGGGCTTGCCCGTCACAGCGTCGACGAACCGGCTCTGGATACGATTGCCGGTCTTCCGGTTCAGCGTATGGAAACGCACCTTCTCGCTCTGGGAGCGTGCCGGCATCATCGCCACCGGACACGTCACCAGCGACAACTTGAGATAGCCCTTCCAGAACGTCCGCTGTGCCATGGTTTGTCTCCCCGACGGTAAACCACTGCCGTCAGTGTTCGTTCCGCAGTTCTCTCACGCGGCCTTGCCGCTTCGCCCGAGCCGCTTGATAGCGTCCGACAGCGGCACCTCCGCATCGCAATAGGCGTCCCACGCCTTGCTCTTCGCCAACAGGGCGGGAACCGTGCGCACGGTGTAACGTGCGGGATCGAGTCCCTTCCTGACCTGCGTCCACTGCACCGGCATCGAAACATGCGCGCCGGGCCGCGCGCGGGGCGACAACGGCGCGACGGCCGTCGAAAGCCTGTCGTTGCGCAGATAGTCGAGGAAAATCCGGCCGTTGCGCAGCCGCTTGGCCATATTGACGACGTAGCGAGACGGCTCGTCCGCCGCCATCTCGGCACAGACCTGCCGAGCGAAATCCTTGGCCGTCGGCCAGTCAAGTTTCCCGCGTTTGGCAGCCTTGAGCGGGGTGACGACGTGCAGACCCTTGCCACCCGTCGTCTTGCAGAAACTGGTCAGCTTTAGCGCGTCGAGCCTCTCGCGCATCGCGTTCGCCGCAGTGACCACATCGTCGAATTCGACCCCCGGCCCCGGATCGAGGTCGAAGACGAGACGGCCGGGAACCTCAGGATCGCCGGGCTGGCAGTTCCACGGGTGCAGCTCGATGCCGCCGATCTGGGCCGCCGCGACCAGGGCCTCGATGCGGTCGATCTGGAGATAGGGCTTCTTGTCGCCGAAGACGTGGACGAGTTCGAACAGGTTTGAGGTGCCGAGGCCTGCATGGCGCTGGAAGAACGTCTCTCCGGTGATGCCGTCCGGTGTCCTGAGCAGCGAGCAGGGCCTGCCCTTGAGGTGTGGCATCATCCACTCGCCCACAGCGGCGAAGTAGTTCGCCAGATCGAGCTTGGAGATCGGCTTCCCATCTTCGGCATCCGGCCAGAGCGCCTTGTCCGGATGCGACAGGCTGACCCCGAGCACGTCGACCCTGCCGCCCTTGCGTGGCGAGGTGGCAACCGGATTCGCCGGTTCGACCGCCTCCGGTGATGCCGGCAGATCGGTCTCGACCTCCGCCGCGGGCTTGTCTTCCCGAAGTCCCTTGAAAGCGGCCTGCCTGACCATGCCGTCGCCGGTCCAGCCCGCGAACTCGATTTCGGCGACGAGGACGGGATCGAGCCATGTCACGCCCGGCGCGCGTCGCGGCGCGTTGGCACCGGTAAACGGCGACGTCTTGGCCGCGTTCTTCTTCAGTCGCGGCAGCAACGCTGCGACCTTCGAGGCGCCGTACCCCGTTCCGACCCTGCCGATATAGACAAAATGCGCCCCCCGATTCACACCGACCAGCAGCGAACGGAACTTGCCCTCGGTCGTGGCCCAGCCGCCGATCACCACCTCGTGCCCGGCGCGGCACTTCGCCTTTGTCCATGTAACGCTTCGACCGGAGACGTAGGGTGCCTCTCCGGACTTCGACACGATCCCTTCCAGCGAGAGCTTGCAGGCCGACTTCAGAACGGCTTCGCCACCGCTCTCGAAATGCTCGACATAGCGCAGGACGATGCCGTCGCCATGGCGCTCGACCAGTTCCTTCAGCCGAGCCTTTCGGGTCAGGAGCGGCTCGCGCCGCAGGTCCTCGTCCTCGATCCACGGCAAGTCGAAGGCGAAGTAGACTAAGTCCTTGGTCTTGTCTTCCGACAGCGCGGCCTGGAGCGCGGCGAAATCCGGCGCGCCGGTTTCATCCAGCGCCACCACCTCGCCGTCGACAATGCTGTCCGGCCAGCCTCGCGCGGCATCAGCCATCGCCTGGAACTTCTTCGTCCAATCCAATCCCTTGCGCGTCTTCAGGGTCACCTCTCCGCCCTCCACACGAAGCTGGACTCGATATCCGTCGAACTTGATCTCGTGGACCCATTCCGCGCCGGCCGGGGGCCGCTGGACCGAGGTACAGAGCTGGGGCGGCATGAAATCGGGCATCGTTCCCGCCGCTGCGGTCTTGCTTCGCGACTTGGCCTCTCGGACCGGCGCGCGGCGTTCGGCAGCGGCGAGGCCGACGCTGGAATCCCAGACCGCATCCGCCTCCACAACCTCCGTCGCGAGCAGGAACGGCTTCGGAGACCTGCCCTTCCCTGCGGCGATCGCAGCCATCGAGCGGCCCGAGGCAACGGACGTGTCGCTGGCCAGGACCTTCTCGCCATCGCCGTCGGAAGCATGCTCGTCACGATGCTTGATGAGAAGCCAGTTGGTTCGCTTGCCGCCAGCCCGGTCGCGTCGCATTCGGACCAATACGAAGCTGCCCCGCAGCCGCTCGCCGTGAACCGTGAATTTCAGCTCGCCCTTTTCGAGCTGCTGCTCCGGGCTGAGCCTGCCCTCCGGCTCCCAATAGCCACGGTCCCACAGCAGGACCGTGCCGCCGCCATACTGGCCCTTTGGGATCGTGCCTTCGAAGTCGCCATAGGCAAGCGGGTGGTCCTCGACCTCGACGGCCAGTCGCTTGTCCTGCGGGTCGAGCGACGGGCCTTTCGTCACCGCCCAGGACTTGAAGACGCCGTCCAGTTCGAGGCGCAGATCGTAATGCAGACGAGTGGCGTCGTGCTTCTGGATCACGAAGCGCAGCCGGTTCGAAGGCGCGACCGCGGCTTCGCCGCTCGGCTCCTTGGTTTTCTCGAAATTTCGTTTGGCCCGGTATCCTTGAAGCTTGCTCGACATCGACGACACTCCCGATGAAGCGGCAACCGCGCTGTGTTGTGGTGGTTCCGTTAGCCGAGCCGAGAACCGTTCCGCTGACCTCGGTCCGGCCATTCGCAGACGCGCCGTAACGCGGAACATAGTCGCCCGGCTTCCGTTGCCGCAGCGAAGCATCTTGCAAAGGGAACCCGCCATGATGTTCGTCGAGCAGATCAAGGAAGGCCAAAGCGTCATCAGCGCCGACGGCGGCCCTGTCGGCACGATCGATGGCCTAAGCGGGCAGCTTCTCAAGCTAAAGAACGATCCTGAATCCGGGGGCGCGCAGCGTTATCTCGACATCGCCCTCGTCGTGGCCGTCGAGGGCGATACCATCAAGCCGACTGTTCCGGCTGCCGAAGCGAAGGAGCGCTGGTCCGAGGCCGCCGAATGAGAGGGATCGATCGTCGAACCCTCGTGGGCGGAGCCTGCGTAATTGGAACGGCCAAGCGTTCAAGCGCTGAAACGCGGATAGGCGTCGACAGGTTCGGTTCGACGGGATCGACCGTCTACCTCCTGCACGGGTCGGATGGGCTAAGCAATGCGGGGCGCTATCAATTCGCGGCGCAGATGATCGCCAACGCGGGTTATTCGGTGCTGCTGCCGCGCTACTTCGAAGCGACCGGCGACAGTCGAGCCCGCTATGGCGACATCCGGTCCAAATACGTGATCTGGCTGCGGACGCTTGAGGCCATCCTTGCCGAGCCTCCTCGCGGCACCGAGCCGGACCGCGTTGCCGTCGTTGGCTTCTCTTTGGGTGGCGCTCTTGCGCTGTCCCTCGCCTCGCGCTCTCCACGGATTCGGGCGGTCGTCGATTTCTTTGGCTTTGAGCCCGAGGGCCTCGCCGCGGGCCGCAGGCTCCCCCCGACCCTGATCCTGCATGGCGACGCCGATCGCGTCGTCCCGGTGGCCAATGCAAGGGCAATCGAGCGTGTGATCAAATCGCAGGGCGGGACCGTCGAGAGCCGTATATATGCCGGCGAGGGACACGGGTTGTCGCTCGCCTCCTTGCCGGATGCCATCGGACGAGCGCAGGGTTTCCTTCGGCAACATCTGTAACCGCTCCGATGCCCTATTTCGTCTCGACTGATGGAGCCGGAAGAATCCGACAATGCCAGCTCAGCCGCCCGATCGGATTGAAATCCGAACAGCCGATGACGAGGCGGGAGCGATCGTTGCCTTCCCCTATGATGCCACGCTCGTGGAACGCTTCCGCGCCCGGTTTCCGGCAGCGCGATGGAGCGACGAGACGGGCGCCTGGTTCGTTCCCGGGACGACCGCGGAGCGCCGGGTCGCAGTCTGGCTTCAACGCGAGCTGACCGAGCCTCTCGCTTTTGCTGACGAGCGTGGGCGGGATGCTTTTGCCTTTGATCCGATCAAGAGCGACTATCTCGAAGCGAACGGTGACCTCCTTGTCAGGACACCCTTTTCCCGCACCGTCATCGATCACCTTCGTGGCGTGCCTTGGGCGGCTTGGGATCGAGAGGGGAAGGTGTGGCGCATACCTTTTCGGTCGCTCGAGGCGTTAAGATCGTGCTGGCTGTCTGTCGAGATCGCAGCACGGCGGGCGGAGCCGAGCGAACGGAGACGGCGCCGCGAGGAGCTGAAGCAGTCCCCGGAGTTCGCCCAGGTCAGGCGACGTGAGGCGGAAAGAAGGCGCAAGCGGTTGCCTGTTCCGGCTTCGCAACTCCCGCCCCCCGGACGACCGGTGATGACCGCTCGGGGCATCGTCGTGGTCACAGGCAGTGACGGGGAAGTCGTCGATATCGGTGACGCAGTCGAGGCCGGTGCTCAGGCTGAGATGGGGGAGGTTAAGGTCTGGGTCTTCTGGCGCTCGCCGACCCTCGAGGAACTCATCCGGACATGGCCGGCGCGACGCGAGCCCGGGGCGACGGAACGAGCGAGGGGATGGTGGCAGCCAACACTTGAGGATTTGCGCGCGGCCCGTCGGAAAGCCAAGTCGCTGGAACGAGCGTCCGCTACGCGGGCCGCGCGTTTGCCATGATCTATACCAATGCCTTTGACCGCAGCGACAACACGCATAGCGCATGAGTTCCCGAATTCTCGTCAAACCACTGAGGAACAGTGCCTTTCCTGCCGTGCCTGATTCAAAACTCGATCCAGACCGGTGCGTGGTCGCTCGCCTTCTCCCAGCCGCGGACATGGGCGTCGACGCCGGCGGATTTAAGCCGCCCGGCCAGCTTCGGGCTGAGCAGCAGGTGGTCAAGGCGAAGGCCGGCGTTGCGCCCCCAGGCATTCCGGAGATAATCCCAGAAGGTGTAGATCCGCTCGTCGGGATGCAGTTCGCGCACCGCATCAGTCCAGCCTCGATTTACGAGCCGGGTGAAGGCATCCCGTACCTCGGGACGGAACAGGGCATCGCCCAACCATCGTTCGGGCTTGTAGACGTCGAGCTCGGTCGGGATGACGTTGAAATCGCCCACCAGTGCGACCGGGACCCCGTGCGCCAGGAGTGCGTCGGCATGGCGAACGAGGCGCTGAAACCAGCGCAACTTGTAGTCGAACTTCGCCCCCGGCGCCGGATTGCCGTTCGGCAGATAGAGGCAACCGATCAGGATGCCCTTCACGGCGGCTTCGATGTAGCGGCTTTGGATGTCGTCATCGTCTCCCGGAAGACCGCGTCGCGTTTCGATCGGCTCTGCACCGCGGGCAAGGATAGCGACCCCGTTCCAGCTCCTCTGGCCGTGCCAGACGGCGGCGTAGCCGGCTGCTTTGATCGCGGCTTCCGGAAAGCCGCCCTGTGGCGCCTTCAGTTCCTGAAGGCAGACTACGTCGGGCTCGGTCTCGGCGAGCCAGCGCAGGAGCACCGGGAGTCGGCCGTTGACGCCGTTGACGTTGAAGGTCGCGATCCGCAACCGAGGCTCAGCGCTTGCGGTCGCCGCGGTCGCCATGCCTGGGTTTCGAATCGGTCTAAGCATGCTTCGGGACGTCCTGCGATAGATAGCGCCCGACGTTCGACATCCACATCACTTTTCATCCCCAACGGATCCAACGCGCGAAATCGCGGTCGGATCGATGCTCGGCGGCCCAGGGGTGGAGCGACGCCCACCGCCCTGCTCGCCTCACAAGCCCGAATAGCAACATAAAACGAACGTCAACGCGCTATCGGATAGGTATCATCGTTGCGGCCCGAGCCCGCCCTTCAGTCGTTGCGCGAGCAGGTCGAGCGGACCGAAGGACGCGGCGCGTGCGATCGGACCGTACTTTCGGATGGTCAGGTCCTGCTCGATCGTCGATGCGCAGAGGGGGCCCTGCGGAAGGCGACCGACGAGTTGTTGGCCAGGCCATGGTTGTCGAGCGACGAGTTTCGCGGGATCGTCGGGATCGGTAAAGCGCCGGAAACAGAGGATCGCCGTCCCGCTCTGACCTGAGATCAGCTACTCGGAGCGCAGCAGCTCCCGGGCTCTCCCGCTGGACCCGGTCGATCGCCGGGGGCCGTCGCGGTCGGTACCACCTTGTAACCGTATTGCTGTCTCTCGATTGCGGAAAATTCGAATCCAGCGTTCGCCTGATCCCGGTGTGCTCGCAAAATCTCGTTGAAAATCGCATCGAAGAATCCTGAATCCGGCCTGCACACAGTCAGGCCCGGCTACAGCGCGATTTGGGGGCGCGCCGGGCCTGACTATGCACAGCCCTGACCGTCGAGCCCCTACCAATGCGGAGATCGGGGCGAACCCGAAATAGTTTCCAGAAAAAATATCACCGATTTCCAAAAATGCTTTGACATCAGGATCTTGACTGCTATATTTACATAGCTCTATTGGGCTGTAAAGTTCCTCGCCAAGGTGGCTTCCGACCTCGACAAGCCGCGCGGCTTTTCGATCATCGGCCGGGCGGAGGCCGTCGCCTTCCTGGCGCCAAAGCCTGTCGGGATGATCCCCGGCATCGGTCAGGCGGGCGTAGCGCGGCTGGCGCAGGCCGGCTTCCGCAGCATCGGCGACCTTGCCGCCGCCGAGGTCGAGACGCTCTACCGCACCATCGGCAAGGACGGGCCGCGCCTGCGCAATCTCGCCCGCGGCATCGACCCGCGCCAGGTCACGGTCGAGCACGAGGCCAAGACGGTCTCGACCGAGACGACGCTCGACGTCGACCTCGCCGCCTTCGAAGAGCTGGAACCGATTCTCTGGCGGCTCTGCGAGAAGACTTCGAAGCGGCTGAAGGCGCAGGAACTGGCGGGGCGCACGATCACGCTCAAGCTGAAGACCCACGACTTCCACATCGTCACGCGCGCCACGCGGCTGCCCGAGCCGACACAGCTCGCCGCCCGGCTGTTCGCAGCCGGCCGCGACCTCTTGAAGCGTGAATGCACCGGCCTGCGCTACCGGCTGATCGGCATCGGCGCGAGCGACTTCTCCGACCCGGCGGATGCCGACCGCGGCGACCTCGCCGACACGCAGACGCCGCGCCTGAAAGCCGTCGAAGGCGCGCTCGACGCCGTCCGCGCCCGCTTCGGCGATGCCGCGATCGGCAAGGGCCTGTCGCTGCGCGACCGGCGCAGACCTGCTTCCAGCGAGACTACTTCGAGCAATCGCTCGCCGGCAGAAGATCCAGACGCGTGAGCGTGCCGCGCAGCGCGAAGGCGCCATAGTCGAGCCGGATCGCACCGGTGACGCCGTTCTCGTAGAGCTCGAAGGCGACGGTATAGGCCGGCGTCGTCTCGCCCGAGCCGACCTTGAAATAGGAGATCGTCACCGGCCAGCGCGCCAGCTTCTCGAATTCCGGGCGCTGCAGCGGCGCCTCGCCGGGCTTGGCCTCGATCTCGCGGCCGATCACCGACAGCGTGTCGTAGACGTCCTTGCCGCTGTTGGCGCCGTCATAGAGGCGGACATTGAAGGTGGTCTGGCCGGCCCGGGCCGCCTTGATCACCGCCTTCATCTGCTCGTTCGGGAACATCGCCATCGCGGCTTCGCGATGCGTCTCAGCCTTGGGCGCCCGCAGGCTCACCTCATAGCCGGCATCGCCTTTCTTCGCGGTGCCGTCGACCACGTCGGGCGGAGCGCCGGCCGTCGAGCTTTCCGTCTTGAAGCGATAGCTCTTGGCGTCGCCCTCCTCGAAGCTGGTGGTCCGCGCATCGATGATGCGCGGGCCGACCTCGCTGGTCAGCTCGGTGACCTGCCGGAAGGAAAGCGCGTAGCCGTCGCAGGCGTCCCCCGAGAAGTCGAAGGCGATGCGGCCGCGCGCCGTGCTGATGTCGCGGGAAGGCTTGGTGCTGTCGAGGGCAAGATCGTAGATCGCGCGGTGTGGTACCAGCACGACGCGCTCGGCCGGAGCCTGCGCCCAGGCCCCCGTGGCCGCCATCACCGCCAGGCCTGCGATCCCGCCGCGATACGTCTTCATGCCCGATCCTCGATTCGTGCTCTTGGCCGGGTCGAACCCGGGCCCCTTCGAATCTAGGTGCATTGCGGCAATGGCGCAAACAAGGCGGGCCCTGCGGCCGCGCATCTACGTTTCAGCAGGCTTCGCTCCCAGCGCGGCCCTCGCCGCTGCGAGGATTTCCTCCGAGAGCGCCTTGTCCTCGACCATGCGGGAGAGGACGAGCGCGCCGATCAGCGTGGCGTAGCTCGCAAGGGCGGCCGCCCGCCGCTCCTCCTCGCTCTCCCCGGGCATGATGGCTGAGAGGCTCGCGATGGCCGCGCGCGCGCCCTCCGTCGCAGCCTGACGCGAGGCCTCGCCCTGACGCGCGATATCGGAGCCGAGCGCCGCCACCGGGCAACCATGGCCGGGGTCGTCGCGGTGCAGCGGCGAGAGATAGCGGTCGGCGATGCCCTGCAACGGCGCCGCCGGCTCGGCGGCCTTGGCGTCCTCCAGCCATTGGTTGGCATTGCCGAAGGCGCGCCCGAGCGCCTGGGCGGCAAGATCGTCCTTCGAGGAGAAGTGCCCATAGAAGCCGCCATGGGTCAGGCCGACGGCCTTCATCACATCGGCGACGCCGACCCCGTCGAAGCCGCGCTCGCGAAACAGTGTCGCGGCGGTCTCGAGAATGCGCTCGCGGTTCTCCGCCATCTGCTCGCGGCTCACGCGCATCGGCCTGCTCCCAAGGAAATCGGCATATCAGCCCCTTGACTATTTATATGACGACCGTCATCTAAATTCAATCATGATGATCATCATGTAAATAACCCGGAACCCGACCAGGAGTTGGACATGGCTACGCAGCAGCTCGGCACCGCTCTCGTCACCGGCGCCTCGACCGGAATCGGCGCCGTCTACGCCGACCGCCTGGCCCGTCGCGGCCATGACCTCGTCCTCGTCGCCCGCGACGCGGCACGCCTCGGCGCCCTCGCCGAGCGCCTCCGCCGTGAAACCGGCAGGAAGGTCGAATGGCTCAAGGCCGACCTGACGGCGAAGGCCGATCTCGCCTTGGTCGAACAGCGCCTGCGCGAGGACGAAAGCCTGACCGTGCTGGTCAACAATGCCGGCATGTCGGTCTCCGGCACGCTGGTCGAAGGCGATATCGACCGCTTCCAGGCCATGATCGAGCTCAACGTCATCGCTCCGACCCGCCTCGCAGCCGCCGCGGCTCGCAACTTCGTGACCCGCAAGCGCGGCGCCATCATCAACATTGCCTCGGTGCTGGCCCTCGCGCCGGAACTGTTCAATGGCAGCTACAGCGGCACCAAGGCCTATGTGCTGAATCTCAGCCTCTCCCTGCAGAAGGAGCTCGAGGCAACCGGCATCCGCGTCCAGGCGGTACTGCCGGGCGCCACCCGCACCGAGATCTGGGCCCGCGCCGGTGTCGACGTCGACGGCTTCCCGCCGGAGATGGTGATGGAGGTCGACGTCATGGTCGATGCGGCACTCGCCGGCTTCGATCAGGGCGAACTCGTCAGCATTCCCTCGCTGCCCGATCCCGCGGACTTCGAGCGCTATACGGCGGCCCGGCTCGCGCTCGGGCCCAATCTCTCGCGCAACGCGCCGGCCGAACGCTATCTGGCGCAGCGCCCCGACGCCGCCTGAGCCGGCCCTGCCCGGCAGGCGCATCGGCCAAGCCGCGCCGCGCTTGCGACCTTGCCTGCCATCGGCGATGAAAGGCTCCTGTCCAGCGCAGGCCGGGAGCCTCTCATCATGAACGCCATCGACACCAAGCTCGCCGCCCTCGGCATCACCTTGCCGGCGCCGGCCGCCCCGGTCGCCAACTACGTGCCCTATGTCGTCACCGGCAATCTGCTGGTGATCTCCGGCCAGCTCTGCTTCGGGCTCGATGGCAAGCTCTCCGACGCGCACAAGGGCAAGCTCGGCGCCGAGATCTTCAACGAGGCCGGGCTCGAGGCCGCCAGGCTCTGCGCCATCAACGTGCTGGCCCAGGCCAAGGCGGCGCTCGGCGGCGATCTCGGCCGGATCCGGCGCTGCGTCCGCCTCGGCGGCTTCATCAATGCCGCCCCGCACTTCGCCGCCCTGCCCGCCATCATGAACGGCGCCTCCGACCTGATGGTCGAGGTGCTCGGCGATGCCGGCCGCCATGCCCGCTCGACCGTCGGCGTCGCCAACCTGCCGGCCGACGCTGCCGTCGAGGTCGAAGCCATGTTCGAGATCGCCTGATGCGCGCCGAGCCCTGGCTGACCGCCCGCCCGATTGCCCATCGCGGGCTGCACGATCTGGCGGGCGGCGTGATCGAGAACTCGATCTCGGCGGCGCAGGCCGCCATCGCGGGCGGCTTCGCCATCGAATGCGACGTCCAGCTCAGCGCCGACGAGGAGGCGCTGGTCTTCCACGACTTCACCCTGGAGCGCCTGACCGGCGAAACCGGCCGCGTCGATGCCCGGAAAGCCGCCGAGCTTTCCGGCATCGGGCTGACTGGCTCGGGCGACAAGATCCCGACGCTCACCAGCTTCCTCGCTGCGATCGGCGGCAGGACGCCGCTGGTGATCGAGATCAAGAGCCGCTTCGACGGCGACCTGCGCCTGGCGAAACGCACCGCCGAGATCGTCGCCGGCTACAAGGACCGGCCGATCGTGCTGAAATCCTTCGATCCGGTCGTCGTCGCGGCCCTGCGCGAGCTCGCTCCCGGCTTTGCCCGCGGCATCGTCGCGATGAGCGCCTATGACGCCTATCGCGACTATGACCCGCTCTCGGCGGCCCAGAAGCACGCCCTCGCCAACCTCCTGCATTTCGGGGAGAGCCAGCCGGACTTCGTCTCCTGGAAGGTCGCAGATCTGCCGACCGCCGCGCCCTTCCTCTGCCGCAAGGCGCTCGGCCTGCCGCTGATGACCTGGACCGTGCGTACGCAAGAGGACCGGGCCCGCGCCGCCGAGCATGCCGACCAGATGGTCTTCGAGGGCTTCCGCCCTTGAGCGAAACCGGTCCGCACGGGGGCCTCACAGTCCGCGTCACGACCTCGCTGAAAGGCGTCCCGGCTGCGGACTGGGATGGCTGCGCCAATCCAGGCGCAGCCGCAACGCTTGAATCGACGTCTCAGGCAGCGGATTCATTTTCTCAGGAAGACCCTGACAACCCTTTCATTTCCTACGCTTTTCTGCGCGCCCTGGAAGAGAGCGGCTGCGTCGGCGGCAGGACCGGCTGGTCGCCCGCCTATCTGCTGATCGAGGACGAGGCGGGCCGGCTGATCGCCGCCGCGCCCTCTTTCGTGAAGGGCCACAGCCAGGGCGAATACGTCTTCGACCATAGCTGGGCCGAGGCCTATATGCGCGCCGGCGGGCGCTACTATCCGAAGATCCAGGTCGCCGCCCCCTTCACCCCGGCGACCGGGCCGCGCCTGCTCATCGCGCCCGGCGCACAGGTGAACGAGGCGCGCGACGCCCTGATCGCCGGCCTCGAAGCTCTGCGGGAGCAGGTCCACGGCTCCTCCGTGCATGTCACCTTCGCGCAGGAACGGGACATGGCGGCTCTGCTGGAGGCCGGCTATCTCGAACGCCACGACATCCAGTTCCATTGGCAGAACCGCGGCTTTGCCAGCTATGACGACTTCCTCGGCCTCCTCGCCTCGCGCAAGCGCAAGGCCCTGAAACGGGAGCGACGCGAGGCGCTGTCGGCGGGGATCGAGGTTTCCGTACTCTCCGGCTCCGACCTGACCGAAAGCGTCTGGGACGATTTCCACGCCTTCTACGAGGATACCGGCTCGCGCAAATGGGGCCGGCCCTATCTCAATCGCCGCTTCTTCTCCGAAATCGGCCAGCTTATGGGCGAGCGCGTCGTGCTGGTGCTGGCGCGCCGGGCCGGGCGCAACATCGCCGGCGCCATCAATTTCCGCGGCGGCAACACCCTCTACGGCCGCAACTGGGGCTGCATCGAGGACCACCCCTTCCTGCATTTCGAGCTCTGCTACCACCAGGCCATCGACTACGCGATCGCCCACGGGCTCGCCCGGGTCGAGGCCGGGGCACAAGGCGAGCACAAGCTGGCGCGCGGCTACCGGCCGGTGATTACCCGCTCCGCCCATTTCCTCGCCGATCCTGGCCTGGCGCACGCCGTCGCCGCCTATCTGCCTGGCGAGCGCCGCGAGATCGCCGCCGCTAAGCTCGCGCTCGAAGCCGAACTGCCCTTCAGATCCGGAGCCGACCTTGCCGACTGAGTTCTGCAGCGACGACACGCTCGGCTACCGCCGCAGCCTGACTGATTTCTCCACGCCGCTGGCACTCGACGAGAGCTATCGCCTCGCCCATCTGCCTTTGCTGGCGCCCGAGCATCCGCGGGCGATCCCGCGGCTCGACGGGCGCGGCTACGACATGGGCCGTCATGCCGAGATATTCTCGCTGGTGATGCCGCTGTCGCGGGACGCTCCGGACGCTTCGCCAGCCTGGCGCGCGCTGGAGGCCGAGCTGCGCGCCGCCCCCTTCGCCGGCAAGATCGCCTGGGACCTGCTGCCGAGGCGCGCCGAGCGGCTGCACGCCACCATCGTCGGCTCGCTCGGCCGCGGCGAGCGTCCCGCGATCGCTCCGGAGATCCGCGCCCGGCTGGCCGCCATCGCGCCCTTCGAGGTCGAGCTGCGCGGCCTTTTCTCCGGCAACGTCAATCTCGGCCGGCTCTATCTGCGCGCCTATCCGCAGCAGGCGCCGGGCCTCAACCCGTTCCAGCAGATCCAGCAGGTCTTCGGCCGCGCGCCCGGCGACCTCTACCTCGTCGGCTACTACAATCTCGTCGACGATCTCGACGCCAGCGAGACGCAGGCGCTGGCCGCGCTGCTGGCGCGCTGGTGGGAAAAGCCCCTGCTGCGCCTGCGAGTCGATGCGCTCTGGCTGATGGGCGCGAGCGACGACCTCGTGCTCGACAGCCGGATCGTCGAGACGCTGCCGCTTGGCGGCGGATCCCCGGCTTGACCTTTCTCCCGCGGCGGCCTCCAGCTTCCGCCAGCCCAAGACAGGAACACCGCCATGACCGCCTACGACCAGAACAACATCTTCGCCAAGATCCTGCGCGGCGAACTCCCGGCCCACCGCGTCTACGAGGACGACAACGCGCTGGCCTTCCTCGACATCATGCCGCGTGCGCCGGGCCACACCCTGATCATCCCGAAGAACCCGGCCCGCAACCTGCTCGATGTCGCGCCGGCCGATCTCGCCCATGTCGCCCAGGTCTCGCAGCGCATCGCCCGGGCCGGGATGAAGGCGTTCGCGGCGGACGGGATCACGGTGCAGCAGTTCAACGAGAGCGCCGGCGGCCAGGTCGTCTTCCATCTCCACGTCCACGTCATCCCGCGCCATGACGGCATCGCGATGAAGCCGCCGGCGAGTGTGATGGCAAAGCCCGAAGAGCTGACCGAGGCCGCCGAGAAGCTCCGCGCCGCACTCAAGGACGCCTGACCCGAAAAAATTTCGCGGCGCATGTCACGCGCCCGCACGCTGCCTCGTCCTGGTCTGCATCAGCCAATGATGGAGACCGGGATGACCCAACGCCTCAACGCCTTCCAGACCGCCTCCGACGCCTACGCGGCCATGCGCGGCCTGCAGGAATACGTGAACCAGTCGACGCTGGAACACAGCCTGCAGGAGCTGGTGAAGATCCGCGCCTCGCAGCTCAACCGCTGCGCCTATTGCCTGCACATGCACATGGCTGATGCCCGCAAGGCCGGCGAGAGCGAGGCCCGCATGGCGCTGCTCAGCGCCTGGGAAGAGTCGGAACTCTATACCCCGCGCGAGCGCGCCGCCCTGCGCTGGACCGAGGAGCTGACCCGGCTCACCGAGCGCAGCCCGAGCGACGAGGCCTTCGTCGAATTGCGCGAGCATTTCAGCGAGAAGGAGATCGTCGACCTCTCCGTCGCCATCGGCATGATCAATGTCTGGAACCGGGTCAATGCCGGCTTCCGCACCCGCCACCCGCAGGATCGCCGGCGCGAGACCGCGGCGGCCTGATCGATTCCTTGCTCAGCTGGCCGGGCGCGGACTCGTTCCGGCCCGGCGTCCTCCTCTTGCGGAGTTTTCGCCATGACCAAGCGCCTGAACCCTTACGTCGCCGCGCCGGACACCATGAAGCCGCTGATCGCGCTCGAAGCCACGCTCAAGGAGAGCGGGCTCGAACACAGCCTGATCCATCTGGTGAAGATGCGGGCCTCGCAGATCAATGGCTGCGCTTATTGCCTGCACATGCACTCCGCCGACGCGATCAAGGAGGGCGAGAGCCCGGCGCGACTCTTCCTGCTCGACGCCTGGCACGAGTCGGCGCTCTATAGCCCGCGCGAGCGCGCCGCCCTCGCCTGGACCGACGCGCTGACGCTGGTCGCGCAGACCCATGCGCCGGACGAGGCCTATGCGGAGGTGGTGCGCCATTTCAGCCCGGAGGAAACGGTGAAGCTCACGCTCCTGATCGGCACGATCAACACCTGGAACCGCATCGCCATCGGCTTCCGCTCGGCCCATCCGAACGACCGGCCGGCCGTGGCCGCGCCGGCCGCCTGAGGACGGGGCTCGCGATGACCTCAGCGCCTGCCGCTGACCCGTTCGACAGCCATCGCCGCTTCCTGACCCGCCTCGCCTATCGCATGCTCGGCTCGGTCAGCGATGCCGAGGACGTCGTCCAGGAAGCCTGGCTGCGCTGGCGCGAGACCGATCAGGCGGAGATCGCGCAGCCGCGCGCCTTCCTGGCGCGCATCGTGACGCGGCTCTGCCTCGACCAGATGAAATCGGCCCGCAGCCGCCGCGAGTTCTATGTCGGCTCCTGGCTGCCGGAGCCGCTGGTCGAAGCGCTCGGCGGCGAGGCGCCGGCCGATGCCGGGCTCGATGCGCCGATCGCGCTGATGCTGGCGCTGGAGCGGCTTTCGCCCCTGGAGCGCGCCGCCTTCCTGCTGCACGACGTCTTCGAGATGGATTTCGCCGAGATCGCCCGCACCATCGATCGCAGCGAAAGCGCCTGCCGCCAGCTCGGGAAGCGGGCGCGCGAGCATGTCCGCATCGACATGCCGCCGCGCAACAAGGTCGACCCGGCTGAGGCGAAGCGCTTCGTCGATGCCTTCTTCAAGGCGGCCCACAAGGCCGACCCGAGCGATCTCCAGGCCTTGCTGGCGCAGGATGTCGCCTTCCACAGCGATGGCGGCGGCAAGGTCCTGGCGGTGATCAACCCGCTCTACGGCATCGACCGCGTCTCGCGCTTCTTCGCCGGCATCAACGCCAAGCTCGCCCACCGCGACAAGCTGACCACGCTCTTCCGGCCGGTGATGATCAACGGCCTCCCCGGCTATCTCAGCCTCGAACGCGGCGAGACCCTGCAGGCGACCGCGCTCGACATCCGCGACGGGCGCGTCCACGCGATCTACATCGTGCGCAACCCCGACAAACTCAGGCATCTGAGCCTGTCGGACGCATGAGGTCGCCCGGAACCGCGGCAAAGCCGACGGTTCCGGCACGACGAGAGCGCTAGCCTTCCAGTGCCTCGATCATCTCGACCCGCGTGGCATGCCGGCCGCCCTCGAACTCGGCGGTCAGGAAGGCGTCGACGATGTCGAGCGCCAGCCCCTCGCCGACCACGCGGGCGCCGAGTGACAGCATGTTGGCGTCGTTATGCTGGCGGATCATCCGGGCCGAGAAGGTGTCGGCGCAGACGCCGCAGCGGATGCCCTTCACCTTGTTCGCCGCCATCATGATGCCCTGGCCGGTGCCGCAGAAGATGATGCCGAACCGGCAATCGCCGGAAGCGACGAGCCGCGCCGCCGCCTCGCCATGCTTGGGATAGGGCGTGCTTTCCGGTGTCGCCGGTCCGATGTCGACCACCACCCAGCCCTGCGCCGCGACATGGGCGGCAATGGCCTGCCGGAGCTGGATGGCGGCATGGTCGCTTGAAAGCACGATGCGGTTGCTGGCCGTCATGGAGAGTATGTCCCGTTTCCCGAGGGCAATGCGGCTTCGTCGATGAAACCGGTGATCCTGCACGACGACGGATCGCCGGTCCGCGTCCGAAGCAGCCGGTGGCGAAGCCGCACTATATCAGCCACCAGGCCCCGCCGATCAGCACCGCCTCGGCCGCGACCACCGCCAGCATCACCCGGCGGTTTGTCAGGAGCACGGTCGCGACCGGAACCGCGATTGCAGCGAGGCGGACGAAGAGCGGCACCTCGGCCAGCACGCCGGGCGGCGTCAGCATCAGCTTGGCGACGACGCCCGCGAGCAGCGCCGTCGCGACCAGCCGCACCCATTCGAGCCAGGGCGAGCCGTCGTCGAGGCGACGGGCGAAGGCGACGGCGAGCCATCGCCACATCTCGGTCGGGATCACCGCGAAGAGCAGCAGGGCGAGATAAGGCCACCAGGGACCGTCGAGAAACGCGATCGGCGCGGTCATGCGCCCGCCCTTGCGCGACGGCGCCAGCGCTGCGCCACGAAGGCGATCGTCCCGCCGACGAGTCCGCCTGCGAGCAGATCGAAGCCGCCGCCGATCGCCCAGCTCGCGACCGGCGAAAGCGCGAGGCCGAGAAAGATGGCGAGCCCGTCGCCGAAGCCGCGCGCCCCGACCGTCAGCGAGGTCATGAAGAAGATCGGCGACAGGGCGAGAAGCCCGGCCGCGACCGGTACCGGCACCGCCCCGGCGAGATAGTAGCCGGCATAGGTGCAGAGCGCCGAGACCAGGATCAGCGCATTGGCGAAACCGAGGAAATAGGTCGGCCGCTGCTCCGGCGGCAGTGCCGGCAGGCGGCGCAGCGCCTCGGTCCAGGCCGTGACGGCGACATAGTGCGACATCAGGATCTGGATGCCGACGCCCTGCCCGGGCCGGCGCAGCAGCGGCAGGAGCGCGATCGTCATCGGCAGGAAGCGCAGGGAGGCGAAGCCGATCGCGAGCGCAATCGCACTCCAGGCGGCGCCGGCCGCGATCGAGGCGAAGAACAGCACCTGCGACGGCCCGGCCCAGACCAGCACCGTCGACAGCACCGCGACCTCGACGGGGTAGCCGATATCCCGCGCCAGCGAGCCGACACCGACCAGGCCGAGGCCGACGACCCAGGCCGGCAGCATCAGCGCATCGCGAAAGCCGATCAGCGCCGGGCGCAGCCGCTGCCAGCGGCCAGCCGAACTCACGCCGGCACCAGGCCGGCGTCGAACCGGCCGCGACACGGAAGGCGTGTCGGGAGCGACGGCTCGGAGGGAAGCTGACTCATGAACGCTCTGGGATCGCGAATGCGCAGGCCGGGCGGGTTAGCCGACAACGCTTAATGCGCATTCCCATCGCCGCGGGGCAGAGCCCTCGCCGCGCTTCAGACCTGCGCCCGGCGCAAACGAGGCGTCGTCAGAAGCTCTTCAGCGCCAGGCCGAGCAGCTCGTTCCCGAAGTCGACGATCTCCTTCGGCACGCCGCCTACGGCCTGGTAGGCGAGCCACATCAGATAGAGGAAGGCCGGCACCAGGATCCAGCCCAGCACCTCCTCGAAGACGATGCGGCGCCGGCGCCGGCGGGCGCGCTTCTCGAACCAGCCGAGCTTCTCCTTGGCCGCGGGCGCTGCCGCGGCCGCCGCCGTGGCTTCACTGTCCTGCGCCCAGGCGCTCTCGGATTTGCGTCGGAACCACACGGTCTCAGGCCTTCGTCAACGGAACTTTCGGGACGGTGCGGACGCTGCCCGTCGCTTTCGGCGGCGAGACCGGCGCATCCGGCTTCGGGCCGCGCTTCAGGCTGCCGGCAGGACCGGCCTTGGCCTTGCCCGTGCTCTTTCCGGCCCCCTTGGCGCGCGGCTTGCGCGTGCGCTTCTCGGCTGCTGCGGCGACGTCCTTCTCCGGCTTGGGCTTGGCCGGCCCGTCGGGGAATTCGAGGCCGAGCACCTTGATGCCGGTCTCGGACTGGACGACCACGACCTTGACCGCGCCGCCATTCTTCAGACGGCCGAACAGCACCTCGTCGGCGAGCGGCGTCTTGATCGTCTGCTGGATCAGCCGCGCCATCGGGCGGGCACCCATCGCCTCGTCATAGCCGTTCTCGACCAGCCAGTCGCGCGCCTCGTCCGAGAGCTCGATCGTGACGTTGCGGTCGGCGAGCTGCGCCTCGAGCTGCAGCACGAACTTGTCGACGACCCGCGCCACCACCGTCTTCGGCAGATGGCCGAAGGAGATCGTCGCGTCGAGCCGGTTGCGGAATTCCGGCGCGAACAGCTTGTTGATCGCCTCCTGGTCGTCGCCCTCGCGCTTCGAGCGGGTGAAGCCATAGGCGCTCTTGGCGAGGTCGGCCGCGCCGGCATTGGTCGTCATGATCAGGATGACGTTCCTGAAATCGACCTGCTTGCCGTTATTGTCGGTCAGCTTGCCGTGGTCCATCACCTGCAGGAGGATGTTGAACAGGTCCGGATGGGCCTTCTCGATCTCGTCGAGCAGCAGCACGCAATGCGGGTGCTGGTCGATCTGGTCGGTCAGGAGCCCGCCCTGGTCGAAGCCGACATAGCCCGGCGGCGCGCCGATCAGCCGCGAGACGGTGTGCCGCTCCATGTATTCCGACATGTCGAAGCGCACGAGCTCGACGCCGAGCGAGGAGGCGAGCTGGCGCGCGACCTCGGTCTTGCCGACGCCGGTCGGGCCCGCGAAGAGATAGCAGCCGATCGGCTTCTCGCCGTCGCGCAGGCCCGCGCGGGCGAGCTTGATCGAGGAAGACAGCGCCTCGATCGCCTTCTCCTGGCCGTAGACGGTGCGCTTCAGCGTGGTCTCGAGGTTGCGCAGCACCTCGGCATCGTCCTTGGAGACGGTCTTGGCCGGGATGCGCGCCATCGTCGCGACCGCCGCCTCGATCTCCTTGACGCCGATCGTCTTCTTGCGCTTGGCCTCGGTCACCAGCATCTGCGAGGCGCCGGTCTCGTCGATCACGTCGATCGCCTTGTCCGGCAGCTTGCGGTCGTGGATGTAGCGCGCCGAGAGCTCCACCGCCGCCTTGATGGCGTCGTTGGTGTAGCGCAGCTTGTGGAACTCCTCGAAATAGGGCTTCAGCCCCTTCAGGATCTCGATCGTATCCGGGATCGACGGCTCGTTGACGTCGATCTTCTGGAAGCGCCGGACGAGCGCCCGGTCCTTCTCGAAATACTGGCGGTATTCCTTGTAGGTGGTCGAGCCGATGCAGCGCAGCGAGCCCGAGGCGAGCGCCGGCTTCAGCAGGTTCGAGGCGTCCATCGCCCCGCCCGAAGTCGCACCGGCGCCGATCACCGTATGGATCTCGTCGATGAACATGATCGCCTTCGGGTGCTGCTCGATCTCCTTCATCACCTGCTTGAGGCGTTCTTCGAAATCGCCGCGATAGCGCGTGCCGGCGAGCAGCGTGCCCATGTCGAGCGAGAACACGGTCGCGTCCTCGAGCACCTCGGGCACCTCGCCGCGGATGATCTTCAGCGCCAGACCCTCGGCGATCGCGGTCTTGCCGACGCCGGGCTCGCCGACCAGCAGCGGGTTGTTCTTCTGCCGGCGGCAGAGGATCTGGATGGTGCGCTGGACCTCGGCCTCGCGGCCGATCAGCGGGTCGATGCGCCCGTCGCGCGCCTTGCGGTTGAGGTTGACGCAATAGGCCTCGAGCGCGCTTTCCTTCTTCTTCTTGTCCTTGTCGCCGTCATTGCCGGAATCGGAGCGCTGCTCGCGCTGCTGCTCCGGCTCCTCGTCGGTGCCGCGCACGGCGCGCGTCTCGCTGGCGCCTGGGCGCTTGGCGATGCCATGGCTGATGTAGTTGACCGCGTCGTAACGGGTCATGTCCTGCTCCTGCAGGAAATAGGCGGCGTGGCTCTCGCGCTCGGCGAACATCGCGACGAGCACATTGGCGCCGGTGACCTCCTCGCGGCCCGAGGACTGGACATGGATCACCGCGCGCTGGATCACGCGCTGGAAGCCGGCGGTCGGCTTGGAATCGTCGCGTCCGTCGGTGACGAGATTGGTCAGCTCCGCGTCGATGTAATCGACGAGATTGCGGCGCAGCGTGTCGAGGTCGACGCTGCACGCCCGCATCACCGCAGCGGCGTCCTGGTCGTCGACCAGCGCCAGGAGCAGATGCTCCAGGGTGGCGTATTCGTGATGGCGTTCATTGGCGAGCGCGAGGGCCCGGTGAAGCGCCTGTTCGAGGCTGCGCGAGAAGCTCGGCACGGTCAGCGCTCCTGATCCAGTTCTCGGGACATGGTGGCGTTCAAGATTACTTCTTCTCCATCACGCATTGCAGCGGATGCATGTGCTTGCGGGCGAGGTCCATCACCAGCGTCACCTTGGTCTCGGCGACCTCGTAGGTGAAGACGCCGCATTCGCCGACACCGTTCTGATGGACATGCATCATGATCCGCGTCGCCTCCTCCCGGTCCTTGTTGAAGAACCGCTCGAGCACATGCACCACGAACTCCATGGGCGTGTAGTCGTCGTTGAGAATGAGGACGCGGTAGAGATTGGGCTTGCGGGTCCGGGTCCGGGTCAGCACCGCGGCGCCGGTGCCGCTGCCGTCCCGACCGCCATCGACCGGCGCCGAAGGCGGGCGCGGCCTGCTGGCCAGCCGAGTCGCAGACCGGCCGAGGCGTTCCGCCGGCATCATACCGGCCAGGATATCGGTTTCGATCGGCATGGTGGCTGTTTGGCTCAAGGGTTCTCTTCCGGCGCTAGACCCCAAGATAGTGCGTCGTCCGTGAATTTACAGGCGTCGCGCCGGCTTCGCCAGCCCGTTCCCGCCACGGGCCACAACGAAGTGCCGTTTCCAAGGCAGGGAACATGAAAAGCCCGGCCAGGCTCGCCGCAACGAGCCGGTCGGGTTTGAAGACATCGCCCGGATGCCGGAGGCGCGCGCTGGCGGCGACCACTCAGGTTCGCCAGCGCAGCCTTTCGGGAACCAGCGTGTTGCTGAAGGCCTTTCCCTCGTGGCGGGCGGCGGCATAGTCCCGCTTCAGGCGGAAATACCATTGCGCCAGCCGGTCGGCCTGCCCGAGCAGCAACATGGTTGGCTTCCGCTCGAGCCCCTGCTGGGCGAGCTCCAGAATCCGCTGGTCCTGCCGCAGGAAGGCCCGCCCCACCCATCTGATCAACGGCGAAAGCGGCATGAGCTGCGGCAGGTCCGACAGCAGCACATTGGTGAACAGCGTCCGGCGCGCATCGATCGGCGTCGCGAAGGTGGCGTTGATGATCGAACGCTCGCCGATGCGGATGCGCTCGATCCGCTGGCCGGGCAGCAGGAAATCGACCTCGGTCTGCGGCCGGCCGAGCAGGCGATAGCCGCGCGAGTTCGTCGAGGCCTGATGCGCCGTCATGCGGAAGCCGAAGGGCAGCGGCTCGAAATCCTTGACCTTCTCCCGCGCCGTCGCGGTCGGCCGCCACCACCATGAGTTATGGACATAGCCGACATGACCGGGGTCGATCAGGCTGAGCACGCACAGATCGTAGGAGGCTTCGACCAGGACGGAGACCGCTGCCCGGCAGCGCGTCGCCCCCGCCAGGGTCAGGGCCGGCACGGGCGGCGCAGCGGCCACCTCCGCGCCCATGTAGAGCCAGATGATGCCGTCGCTCTCGCGGACCGGAAACGCTCCGACCTTGACCTGGCCAGGGTCCGCGACATCGCCGTCGACCAGGGTCGGCATCGCCTGGCAGCGGCCATCGCCACCGAAGCGCCAGCCATGGAAGGGACAGGTGATGGCGTCTCCGTCGAACCCGCCTTCCGAGAGCGGCGCACCGCGATGCGGGCAACGGTCGCGCAGCGCGAAGAGGCGGCCCGTCTTCATGCGGCCGAGCACGATCTGCTCGCCGAGGACGGTGATGCTCGTCATCGCGCCCGGCGCGAGGCTGCCGGTGCTCTTGACGCAGTACCAGGCCTCGCGCGGCGGCTCGCGGAACTCGCTGGCGGCGGGCGCTTCCGCCGCACTGGCCGTGCCGGCTATCGTCGTCGAACTGGTCATTGCGGCTCAAGCTCCGGCCGCGGCTTGCTGAGCGCCGCGCGGACCGCAACCAGCCGCTCGCCAGTTGCAGGAACATTGCAGAACAACGGCTTCCGGCCCGCATGGGGCAGCCAGAACGCAAAGAAGCCCGGCCAGGAGGCCGGGCTTCTCAAATTCGTCGGATCAGGCTGCGGTCAGTGCCAGCACCGACCGCTTGCTAAATCACTTGGCCGGGGTCGGGACCGACTTGGCGACGATGCCTTCGAACGGCTTGTAGGCGTCCTTGGCGATGGCCGAGAAGAGCTCGCCCATCTTGGTGACCTGGGCGACATAGCCCTCGAAAGCGGTCTTGACGTAGTCGCTCTGGATCTCGATGGCCTTGTCGAGCGTCTTGACGCCGGCAAGCTTCTCGATCGTGGCCGTGCCGGCCTCGAACGACTTCTTGGCATAGTCGGTGGCCTCGACGGCGAGCGTCTGGACGCCCTTCGAGGTGGCGCCGAACGACTTCAGGGCAGCGTCGACGTTCTCTTTGGAGGCCTTCTGGATGGTCTCGAACTGCTGGATCATTTTTCCCACAGCGCCTCGGGGGGCGCCGCCTCTTGCTGGCGAGCCTTGCGGCCCAGGTTCCTCGCCCCAAGGTCGGATGAAACGCTCATCACCGGGGACCGCCTCTATATTGTGCAGCGCAACATAAAAGTCAAGGACACGTTGCAATGCATCAAATGCAAAGCCGTCCGGCCTGTCGAGGGAATGGTTCGCAGCGATACAGAGCGGTTATCGTCAGGCTTAACACCTCCGTAACCGCATCGCTCTAACCTCTCTCAGTGTGTCCTTCCAGCCACGCCGAAGATCGGGCGCAGGTTGGGCGGCAAGTGTCGAGTTGAGGCGAGTTGCATGGCTTCTGGTTGCGTTGGTACCGGGCGCGGACGCTGGTTCGCGTTCATCGGGCTGGTGAGTGTCGCTGCCGTGACCCTGGTCGCGACGGCCTCCCCCGCTGAGGCGGCCCGCAAGAAGCGGCGCCAAGTCAGTGGCGGCTATGCCCCGCCCTATGCCGCGATGGTCGTCGACGCCAAGAGCGGCCGCACGCTGCACGCGGTCAACGAGGATGCGCCGCGCATCCCCGCCTCGATCACCAAGGTGATGACGCTTTATCTGCTGTTCGAGCAGCTCGAGCGCGGCCGGCTGGGCATGGACTCTCCGCTCCGGGTGTCGGCCAACGCCGCCCGCGAGGCGCCGTCGAAGATCGGCTTCGAGCCGGGCGAGACGATCGCCGTCCGGGACGCGATCCTCGCCCTGATCACCAAATCGGCCAATGACGTCGCGACCACCGTCGCCGAGAACGTCGGTGGCTCCGAGGACGAGTTCGCGCGGATGATGACCGCCAGAGCGCGCTCGCTCGGCATGAGCCGCACCACCTTCTACAACGCCCATGGCCTGCCGCATGATCCGCCGAACCTGACGACGGCGCGCGACCTGACCATTCTCGCCCGCGCCATCCAGGATCGCTTCCCGCGCTACTATCCGATGTTCGGCACGCGCGTGTTCAACTATGCCGGCGGCGCCTATCGCAACCACAACAAGCTGCTCGGCCGCATCGAGGGCGTCGACGGCATCAAGACCGGCTATACCCGCGCCTCCGGCTTCAACCTGATGACCTCGGCCAAGGCCGATGGCCGTCACGTCGTCTCCGTCGTGCTCGGCGGTCGTTCCGGCGCTTCCCGCGACAAGGTCATGGCCGACCTCGTGGTCGCCGCCCTGCCCCGCGCCACCAGCGGCGGCCGCAGCGCCCCGATGGTCGCCGAGGCTCCCGAGCCGCAGCCGGAGCGCGCCCGCAT
>NZ_JAWDID010000028.1:0-70430 GCF_032464875.1 Allobosea rubneri | reverse complement strand
GCTGCTGGAGCCCATCGGCAACATCCCGCCGGCCGAAGCCGAGGAACGCTACTACGCGATGCTGGACGGGCCAGCCATCGCAGCCTGACCCAAACCAAACGACCTCCGGCGAACCCGGGGCGGTTCAAGGCGCTTCTCACTCGATGGCTGCGTAACAGTCGAGCAGCTGCGCTTTCGAGTTTGTCCGCTTCAGCAGAGAAACGGAGCGTGCGTCCAAGGTCCGATCGGTAGCGGGCGAAATCGAGGACAAGAGTGATCGAACCTAGTGGCGAAGAGATCGTCGGGTCACACATAACATTTCTGGTTACATGCTTGACCCGGGAAGGCCCAGTCTGCGAAGCTGACGACAAGGCACACGGGCCTGTCACACGAATTGCGCTTTACGCGCGAGAAATGTGTTGATCGAGAGACGCTTAGGCGAAAATCGGTGGAGAATCCCTCCGTCTCCGCCATTTTCCTTTCCCAGGCTTTCCCGCTCCTACGAAGACCTGTTGATAATTCAACAGGTTACGTGCCCTTGCACTTCGCTCTTGCTCCCGCGCCTTCCCATCCTGCCGCAGGCACCTGGGGGTATTTCCGGCAGACTCGATTCTGCGTTGTGGGGGTATCGCTCTCACAGTGGAAATCGAATTGCTCGCCGACGCACAGATTCGTCGCGCGCAGCCGACCGAGAAGCTGACCAAGATGTCGGATGGTGGCGGGTTCAATCTTCAGCTCAACCCGAACGGCTCGAAGCTGTGGTGGATAAAATACCCGGTATGCTGGCAGGGCGAAGCTGCTCTCGTTCGGCAAGTAACCAGAGGTGACACTGGCCCAGGCCCGCGAAAAGCGCGTTAGCGCCCGCGAGTTGCTGCGCGGCGAGCATGATCGGGCCGTGGTGAAGTAGGAGCGCGCAGCTGCCGCAATCTACGCTGCCGGGATTCTCGGCGGCGCCGGCGACGAGGCGCCGGCAAGCAATTGCACGAGATGACGGGCGACGAGCTCCGTTCGCACATCGCCAAACGGGAAGCACAAGCCGAGGCCCGCACCATCCTTCCGTCGAGCGGTCAAGCCCGACGGATCGTCTTCGCATTTGGCGATAGAGCCGAGTGGACCGGCGCGGGACTATCGGGCGGCGATCGCCGTCATCTCGACGAGGAGGTCGGGATAGGCAAGGCGCGCCTCGACGGTCGCGCGGGCCGGCGCGTGGCCTTTTGCGACCCAGGCGTCCCAAGCTTCGTTCATGGCGGCGAACCCCGCCATGTCGGCGAGGTAAATGGTGACGCTGACCAGGTTGTTCTTGGAGACGCCGGCCTGGGCCAGCGTGTCATCGAGGCTGAGCAGAACTTCCTCGGTCTGCACCTTGACGGATTGGCCGCGCGTCTGCTCGGCGACATGGCCCGCAAGGAAGATCAGATCTCCAACGATAACAGCGTCGCTCCAGCGTTCCGTCATGCCAATGCGTTCAATCATGGGGGCAACTCCATCTGTTCGGTCTGCGGCCGACTTCCCGCGGTCGGTCAGCCGGCGCTGATCGCCTCTATGACGCACATCGCGACGACGCCATATCGCCGCGAAGCGGCGTTGGCGGAGTACCTGATAGTGGCCATCCGGCGCCAGCCGGCTGGACGGGACGAGAAGGTCAACGCGGTCTCGCTTCGTTGCGAAATCGACGCGGCGTGGTGCCCGACATGCGGCGGAACGCCCGCGTGAAATGGGCCGGGTCCGCATAGCCCGAAGCGAACGCCACTTCGATCACCTTGGCGTCCGTCGTGCGCAGCAGCTTGGCGGCCTTCTCGAAACGCGCGGCTTCGAGCAGATCGGAATAGGTCAGCCCGGCGAGCGCCAGCTTGCGCTGAAGGCTTCGGGCGCTGGTGCCCGCCATCTCGGCGACTTCGGCGACGGTCGGAACGCCTTCGTCGAGATAGGACGGCAGCATCAGCTTGAGCGCGCGGATGATCTCGCCCCCGGCAGGGTCGGCCTCGTCGTCGAGGAATTCGAGCGGCGTCTCGATCGCGCAGCCGGGAAGGCCCAGGAGCGAGAGCGGCACCTCGATCCACGAGGCGAACTGTCCGGAGAGGAACCGCGTATGTGGCCAAAGAGCCCGGGTTTCGATGCTCGGGACGTAGCGAGCTTCGAAAGCAATCGTCGCCGGCTCCCAGTCCGGCCCTGCGAACTGCCGCACGATATGGATCGGAAAGATGTTTTGCAGCCACTGCGAATGTTCGAGATGGGCGATGCCTGCCGTGCCGACGAGCTTGCTGCAGATCTTGATGTGGTCGTCGGCTCGCTCGAGCCACATGTCGAGGACGTTGTCCTCCAGCGTCGCCCATTTGCAGACCTGCTGCAGAGCCAGGAACAAGGTCGGCGAGTATCCGATCATCGCCCTGAATTTCGCGCTGAGATGGCAGTACTGAAGGCGCCTGGAGGCCTGAAAGCCGAAATCGACGATGCCCTGGGATCTCTGCGCGCTCTCGGCAAAGCTCACCGCGCGCAGCAGCGGGACGAAATCGTCAGCCTTCTCCTCGAGGCAGCTCGGCAGCCGGAATTTCTCCAGCAATGACGCGGTGGGCGCGCCGATCTCGTCGTGGATGTGTGTGAACGGGATCAGGAACTGGCAACGCGTGATCGGAATGCTGCTCATCTCGCCTTCCCCCAAGGCTGCAGAGTTTTCGTCTTCAGCGAACCATAGCAGCGCCGTTATTTCGACAAGGCCTCGCGCCGATCTGCTTTTGGCGGACAATGGCCAGACGGGCCATCCGATCGATCACTAAATAGCGAGCTGAGTGAACGGAGACGCGAAGGTTTCGCCCCTTCGTGACAAGGCGATGAAGCTCGGGCATATCCCCTCCCAACACGCCGTGCGCGAAGCTGTCGCAGCGTCGCTGCAGAGTGGCGCATCGCTTCGGCAGATTGCAAGCCGCCTCGGGTTCAGCACGCGCTCGCTTCAGCGGCATCTCGCAGCGAACGGAACCTGCCATAGCGCAATCGTCGCCGAGGTCAGGCTGGCCACCGCCTGCCGCCTGCTGACCGAAACCGATGAGAAGCTTTCGCGCATCGCCTCGCTCGTTGGCTACAACGGCCCGACCAGTTTCTCGCGCAGTTTCATGCGCCTGATGAAGGTCCAGCCCGCGAGCTATCGGCGGCAGCAGCGCAAATGACGCTTGCCGCGCCTGGCCGCCGCGCCTTCCGCGCCGCTTTCAGCAAGTTCGCTCTTGGCGCGTAATGGCAAGATTCCGTTCGGGCAGCGGTGGCAAATGACGAAGCGTAAATCGCCGCCGACCCACTCGGTTCGGAGCGCAGAAGGCGCACGGTTTCGCGGGGAGTGACCGGGGCGAGCGGCCGCAGGAGGCCTGCCCGGCGCGCTTCAGTCTGGCGCAAGGTGGAGGTTGAACATGAAGATCACTCGGCGAGCCGCCGCTCTCGGCGGCGTAGCGGCTCTTGCTGGCGCGACGACGGGGCACCCCGCTCTCGCCGAGCAGGGAGCTTTCCTCGGCATCGGCGAAGGCCTGGAGGATTTCTGGCTGGCGACCGACGCCTATATTTTCGGGTACCCGCTGGTCACGATGGAGATGACCCGGCGTGTCATAACCAACGCTGCCGATGCCGTCGGAACGCGAGCTCCGATGGGCCACATCATCAAGCTGCGCAGCTATCCCGACGCGTCCTTCAGGGACGTAACGGCGCCGAACGCCGACACGCTCTACACGACCGCCTTCTTCGACGTCGGCACCGAGCCCTGGGTCCTCAGCGTCCCCGACATGAAGGGGCGCTACTTCCTGCTTCCGATGCTGGACGGCTGGACGACGGTCTTCCAGGTGCCGGGCAAGCGGACCACCGGCACCGGAGCCCAGACCTATGCGATCACCGGCCCCGGCTGGAAGGGCACGTTGCCGGCGGGCGTGACGGAGTACAAATCCTCGACCAACATCGTCTGGCTGCTCGGGCGCATCTACTGCACCGGCACGCCCGAGGACTACGCCGCGGTCCATAAGCTGCAGGATGAGTTCAAGCTCGTCCCGCTCAGCGCCTATGGCAAGCCGTACACGCCGCCGCCCGGCAAGGTCGACCCGTCGATCGACATGAAGACCGCGGTGCGCGAGCAGGTCAATCGCATGGATGCGGTGTCCTATTTCAAGCTGCTCTGCGAGCTGATGAAGAGCAATCCGCCGTCGGCCGCCGATGCCCCCGAGCTCGCGCGCTTCGCCCATCTCGGCATCGTTCCCGGCCAGGATTTCGACGAGAGCAAGTTCAAGGTCGATCTGGCGAAGCGGATCCCCGAAGTCGCCTTCGACAGGATCATGCTGCAGTTCAAGATCAACGGTGCCGTCAAGCACGAGAACGGCTGGGCCTTTACGAAGAAGACCGGCATCTATGGCACCGACTACCTGATGCGGGCGCTGGTGACCGCGATCGGCCTCGGCGCCAACCGCCCCCAGGACGCGGTCTACCCGACCTCGCAGCGCGATGCCGCCGGCCGCAAATACAGCGGGGCGAACAAGTACGTCATGCGCTTCCCGAAGGGGCATCTGCCCCCCGCGGACGGCTTCTGGTCACTGACCATGTACGACGACAAGTATTTCTTCGTGAACAACCCGCTGAACCGATACTCGATCAGCGCCCGTCAGAACCTCCAAGCCAATCCGGATGGCTCCACCGACCTCTACATCCAGCATGAATCGCCTGGGAAGGAGAAGGAGTCGAACTGGCTTCCCGCCCCCGCGGGCGATTTCATCCTGATGCTGCGCATGTACTGGCCGAGTGAGACCGACCCGTCGATCCTCAACGGCACATGGACGATTCCTCCTGCGGCGAAGCAGGCCTGATCCGGGCCCTGCGAAGCCTCCGTTCCGACGATCACCGGCTAGTTTTGAGAAGGCGAAGACGATGACCACAAAGGCAATGGCAGCAGCATTCGCAGGCATGATGCTTGCGGCACCGGCCGCCGCGCAGACCGCTTTGAGCGCCTATGCGGACGAGAAGGGCTACATCGACGTCCAGAAGCTGACCTGCGCACAGCTGGCGGGGACGTTCCAGGAAGACGCGGACATGCTGACGACCTGGTATAGCGGCTGGTACAACGGCCTGGCGCGGAAGCACATGCTCAACGTCAAGCGCGGCAAGGAGGCCGAGCATGAAATCATCCAGTACTGCAAGGCCAATCAGAACAAGCGCGTGATCGAAGCCATCGCCGTTGTGTTCAAGGACATGCGCGCCGAGCGCGGCATCAAGATGAAACCGTGATCTGAAGGCGCTACCCCTCCGCTGAGGATCCGGGTCGAGCTTTCGACCCGGATCTTCTCCCGAACTTGAAAAGGAGCGATCGCATGACATCAATCCGAATGATCGGCTTGGTCTTTCTGACAGGCATCGTCCTCAGCGGCTGTCAGACGTCGCAGTCGAGACAAGAAGAGCTCGCGGCGATTTGCGCAAACCCGGTCAACAGGCAGCCCCAGAATTTCTACTTTGACGAATGCCAGGCGCTTTACCCTTCTTCTGACCGGGCATTGCAGAAGGACTATCGACTCGGCGCGCCCGCGGGCCGTTGAGGGGGCTGCATCGTCTCCCGCTACGCGACATTGCGGGCTCAACACTCTTGTCATCTAGACCGGCGCGAGGGGAGCTAGGTCACCGATCAGCCCTTCCTTGGCCGCTCCCGCGCAAGCAGCGCGATACCGGACTGGACCACGCCGCCCGAGGGGGGCGTTATCTGGTCATTGGCGCGTATCGCGTCGATCAGAACCCGACCGCGAGGCCCGCCTTGAAGGCGTGGTCCTGCGCATCCTCGGCTGGCTGACGTCTCGCCCTTGCCGATGGCGAGGTCGAGGCTACCTGAGTTTTGGCCTGCAGATGCCCCGCCGCGCCTTGAGCGCCGCAGTCCTGGCGATCGGGGTGCTTTCGATATCGAGCATCATGTTCGTGATCGTCGATCTGAGCATGCCCTATCGCGGCGTATTCCACACCTCCAGCGTGTCGACGCGCGAGGCGCTGATGGACATGATGCGATAGGATCCGATGGCGGCGCGTTGCGCGCACCGCTGGCTCACCGCACTCAGAGGCCTGCAATCCGGCTGCCGCTCACGACCTAGCGCGGCGCAGCGGGTGACGGGCTCTGCTTCATCTTGTCTATCGCCTGCCGTATCGGCCCGAACGGTCCGTAGCGATGCTGATCGACGCTGAAGCCGTCGGCATAGGGGCCGTAGGGCGCGTCGACCGGTTTCAGGAGCAGATCGGGAAAGTCGCGTTCCAGCCCCGGTTTCACCGGCCGCTTATGGGACAGCATGAACGCCGCGACGTCCCAGGCGTCCTCTACGGACAGGCGCGGGCTGGCATAGTCAGTCCCGTGCGGCATGTTGAAGTGGACGAAGTTCGCCGCAACGCTCAGCCTGGCCATGCCGGCGCCGTTGTTGAAGCTGTCCGCGCCCCAGAGCGGCGGCACCAGGTAGCCGAGATCGGTCGTGGGCAGGCTTCGTCTGACGCCGAGACCGTCATTGCCGTGGCAGGCTGCGCAGGCGTCCCGGAAAATGGTGCTGCCCCGCGCCGGATCGGCCGCGCGCGCCAGTTCGGGCATCGATCCCGCGCCAAGACCGGGCAATGTCTCGCCCTTCGCGACGTTGGTGGAGAGGAAGTCGATATAGGCGACGAGCGCGCGCATCTCGGGCGCGGAATCGGGCATTTCGCGACCGTTCAGGCTCCGGGTCATGCAGGAGTTGACGCGGTCCTCTATCGTGATTTCGCCGCCCTTGCGAGCGCTGTACTGCGGAAACAGGTGAGCCAGGCCGAACAACGGCAAGCCGAACTTGCGCGTGCCGGCTGAGAGATGACAGTTGCTGCAGGACAGGTTGTTGCCGGCATAGCGCGTGCTGGCATCGCCGACGTTCGGCCCGATCAAGGATGGGGTGGCGACGACGAGTTCGCGGCCTTTTCTGATCAATCGATCGGCAGGACTGTCCGATAGCGTCGTCACGTCCGGGACGATCCAGTCGGAGGGCTGCTGCTGAGCGAAGGCGCCCGTGCAGGCAAGTAGCGCCCAGGCTGCGGCAAGGCCGATGCCGGACATAAGGCGCGCGCATGTGACGAAGCGGCTGGTCATGATCTCACCATCGATGGAGGCTGCGTCTGTCCGCACGACGGAGGTTATAAGTCCTGACGGGGTGAAGCTGTCGGGGCGGATCATGGGGTAAGGCTAGGCCCTTGTCCTGGTGGCGAGGCTGCCCTTGCGATCTCACAAGAGCGCCGGCAGTCTTTCGTTGCCGGCAGCAGACCGTCCAATCGAGCACGTTCTACTGCTGCTTTGAGAAGAGTTTCTTCAGCTGGGCTTTTTGCCAATGCCCAAAAGTAGAACAGGCGCAGCGCTTCGGCCTCGGTCGAACAACATCGGTACTCAGCCCTGCCGATCGTCGGCATCCTGAATTTCAGGGCTCGGCCGGCCGGGAGCTCCCCAAGGCGTGCAGGTCCAGCGCAACGTGCTTGGTCGAAATATCGTCGGGATCGGCCGTGATCTCGAAGCCGAGGTCTCGGCAGAGCGCGAGCATCGGCCCATTCTCCGCCAGGACCTGGCTATGGACGCGCTGCACCTTCTCGGCCTTGGCCCAGTCGATGATCAGCTCCATCAGCGCGCGGCCGAGCCCGATGCCCTTCAGATCGGAGCGCAGCAGAATCGCGTACTCCGCCTCGGCGTGCCCGGGCGCGGCATGGAGCCGGACGGCGCCGGCCGCTTCGCCGCTGTCTTCCTCGATGGCGATGAATGCGATCTCCCGGGCGTAGTCGAGCTGGGTGAGGCGGGCGAGGAAGGCGTGGCTGAAGGTCTTCAGCGGCGCGAAGAACCGCAGTCTGAGGTCCTCCGCGGTGACGCGCGCCAGCATCGCGCCGATCAGCAGTTCGTCCTCCGGCTTCATCGGGCGGATGAAGAAGCGCCGCTCGCCCAGCGCAAGCCGCCGCGTCCAGCTGTTCGGGTAGGGCCGGATCGCCGGACGACGGCGGCGGGCCGGGTCAGGCTCGAGCACGACACGCGCGTCGACCGCGACGACGCCGCCGGCATCGGCAAGGATCGGGTTGAGGTCCATCGCGCGGATCTGGGGAAGCGCCGAGGCGATGTTGCCCACCGCGACGAGGACCTCGGCGATCGCGCGCCGGTCGGCAGCAGGAACATCGCGATAGGCGGCGAGGATGCGGGAAACCCGCGTCCGGGCGATCAGGCTCTCGGCCGAGGCGAGGTCCAGCGGCGGCAGCGCCACCTGCGTATCGGCGATGAGCTCGGCCGCCGTGCCGCCGCGGCCGAAAACGATCACCGGCCCGAAGCACGGGTCGACCGAAAAGCCCGCGATCAACTCTCGCGCCTTGGCGCGGTGCGCCATGGGCTGCACGAGAAATCCGGCAAGCCGGGCTTCCGGCCGCAGCTGCCGCAGGCGCTCGGCCATACGATCCGCGGCGTCCCGGACTGCCTGCTCATTGGCGAGTTCGAGTTCGACCCCGCCGACATCCGATTTGTGCGCCACATCGGGCGAGACGATCTTGAGTGCGACGGTGCGACCGGCCGCGAACTGTGCCCTGGCCGCTTCGGCGGCCGCTGTGGCATCGGCCGCGATCACCAGCCCCAGCGTCGGAATTCGGAACAGAACGAGCAGCTGCGTGACCTCGTCCGGCTCCAGCCAGGCGCGGCCCTGGGCGATGGCCCGATCGACCAGCGCGGCGGCGGCATCGATGTCGGGCTGATCGCTCTCGTCGAGCGCGGGTGGCGTCGCCATCAGCTCCTTGAGCAGCCTTGCGTGCCGGGTCAGATGCTCGAAGCCGACGATCGCCGCCTGCTCTGTCGCGAAGGAGGGGATGCCGGCCGATGCGAAGAACCGCGAAATCTCTTCCCCGCCGCCGACCCACACCGCCAGAACCGGCTTCCGAAACGCTGGTGCCGCGTGGGCCTCGGCCACGGCGCGGGCGCAATCCCCGGAATCGTCGGGCGCAAGCGGCGCGTTGAGCGCCAGGACCGCGTCGACATCGTTCCGGGCCAGAAGGCGGGAGACCGCCTCCCGGTAGTCCTGCGCCGTCCGCACGATCTCCGGCTCCGGGAGCCTCTGCTCCGTGCCGGCGGCTTGCCTCATCCGGGCGGCTGCGAGCGCCGCCAGCCCATCGCCATTGCTGACGATCGCCAGCCGGCCGGAATCGGCGGCGCGGGCGCGCCCGAGCGTCTCGGCAGCCGCAAAGAGCTCGTCGAGATCGTCGACCCGCAGCAGGCCGGCGCGGTGAAAGGCCGCGTCGTGCGCGGCATCGCTGGTCACGATCAGGGCTGAATGCGTCAGGGCGGGCCATGGCGGCTCCAGGCGCGGCGGCTTCAGGACCAGCACTGGCTTGAGCCGTGCCGCGGCGCGGGCCGAAGACAGGAAGCGCGGGGCATCGGTGACGGCGTCGATCGTCAGCAGGATGGTGCGTGTCGACGGGTCGGCCGTGAAATGATCGAGCGCGTCGGCGATGTCGACATCGGCGCTTCCGCCCAGGGTCACCACACCGGAGAGACCGATACCCCGCCGCGCGGCCCAGGCCAGTATCCCGGCCGCCACGGAATTGGACTGCGCAATGAGCGCGACAGAGCCAGCGGCCAGCTGCACGGGGACGGCCGTCGCATTGAGGCCGAGACGGGGCGCGGCGAGACCGAGCGAGTCCGGCCCGATCAGTCGCATGCCGCCGGCCTCTGCCGCGCTCCGCAGACGCTCGCCATCGGCGGCTTCCCCATCGGGCACGAGGAGCCCGGCACAATCGCGCCCTGCCGCAGCTGCCATCACCTGCTCCGCGACCGCGACGGACGCGATGAGAAGATCGGACGGCGCAAGCGCAGGAAGGGCGTCCACGTCTGGAAGCACGGTGAGCGCGCCGCGATAGGACCCCGAGCGGATCTGGCTGGCCAGCAGCTCTGCCTTGAGACAGCCGGCGATCACCGTGATCCTGGCGGGTTCAAGCGCGCGTCTGAGCAGGGCGAGCGTCATGGTTCGGGGATTTCCGTGCCGAAGGAAGTCAGCGGATACGATTCTCGGCGAACCGGCTAGCGCCCTTCCCAGACGCTTGGCCGGAACTGACTAGCACGCGGCAACCTCCGCTCTTTGCGCTGGATTGCACGGACAATTCATTCGCTGATTGCCGGCTGAGCCATCGTGCCAGTAGGATCGCCGCGGATTGCGCATTGCGGCAGACTATCACCGGCAAGCCCCTGCCCACCATCGATAGATGCCCATCACCATCATAAGCGCCGACAGGGTGAAGATGTCATGGTCGGGGAGTGCGTCGCTGACCTCTTCTCTCCGATGGCTGGGCGGAGCGGGCACCCATGACGATGCCGCAGCAAACACGTCAGTCGCCAAGCGAGCAGCCAATCGGGCCGATCTCGCGATCAAACCCGCCGTCGTGCTGACTGCCCTTCGTGAGGTCGATCAGTGCTTCCGGGCCAGTACTCTTGCGTGCCAGCCTGTCCCTCTCTGCCTCACCGGCGGCGAGGGCAGCTCGCGATCACGACGCAGAGCGACAGGGCTCCGCACGTTACGAGAATACGTCGAAGCGCTCCTGATCTCTTTGTCCATTTTGGTCCGCAGCTTTTGCTTTCGCTGGGCGTTCCTCGATTTGCTTCGATTCGCCCGTGGGCGCGGGGGGGCTCCGCCGCAAGTTGAGTGGCCATCGCCGGACTGCTTATCGCTCGTTCGCAGCGGTCACCTGCGGGGCGCGGTCACGCGCTTGTGAACACCCGGCAGCGACCTGCGCATCGTCCAGAGCCTTAAAACTAAGAAATTATTACTAACGGCGTAAACTGATTGATACGGGCGAAGCATCTGGAGAAATCGATAGATAAAAATAGGACACCGAAACCCTGCCGAAGGGCAGTATGCTCTGTTCGCAAGACCTTGACGTCCTGTGATTTCAAATCTTTAATCTCGGTGATTCGTTGTTGGTTTTGGCGGAAGGCACCGAATTCTAAGGCTCCGGCAGTTCGAAACAACCTGTGGAGGCGTCATGGCTTTCAAGGCGACGGATTTCGGCCTCAAGATTTCGACGACTGGCGACAAGAATATGCTGAGCGCCCGGCCAGGCCATGTCCTGGCTGGCGGTACGGGGGGCATGAGCAGCCCCATCCCAGACTCCCAAGGCATGTGCATCCGGCTGGGCAACCGCCGCGCTGCCATTCCCATGTGCGTGTTTCGAGGGCGAGCGCGTCGGGCTTTTCACGTCTCGGAAGGCCGCTCGATCAGCCTAGGCCGACGCGGGTGCGCTTTCAAGAGCTCACGCTAACAAGGGCGCCTCACTTGGCGCCATCCTGATTTCGCCTGTACCTGCGCCTGAATAGATGCCCGTTCACAACGAGCGCGAAACGCAGGGCTGCCACATGTCTGTCATCTGCCGCGTTGTTCTCACGAAAACCTCCTTTGCATTGCGCCGTCGCATGGCTCGGCGATGCCTCTCGGTCAACGCGGTTGCAAGATGAATCGAATTTAGATCCCGCGGACCATCTCGTTTCGTCAGTAATCCCTGCTCTTGAAACACCTTGTCGGTCAGATCCGAGACAAAACGCATTCTGAGGTTCTTGCCTGCTGATTCAACCCTCTGTGACTATAATCCAGGGAGATATGCGATGCGGAGCTGCAGCAGTGAAGTAATCAAGGGACTAAAAACGATTACCTTTCTGGGTGCGACGAGTCTCTCTGCAATTGCTGCATACTCCAGTCTCTTTCCGTCGCCATCATGGGCCGCCTGCACCAACGGACCGGGCAATTATACCGGTGAGGTAACGTGCACCAGCGCGGGCGCCGTGAATTTCACGATGACCGGCCCGGCGACGATAACCGTCCCGAATGCGGCTGTGGTCCACAACGGTATTCTCGCGGAAGTTACCGGAAATGCTGCCTCGGGGACGGCGGCTGTCAGCGATACGACAGTCATAAATAACAATACAACATACCCGTCCATCGGTGTGTACATGCTGATATCGTCGTTCAGTTCGGCCGGAAGCGGTACGCTGACGATGACGGGAACCAATTCCGTGACGACTGCGAATGGAACGTCCGTTGAGACAAATGTTCGTGGAACCGGAAGTGCCACAACGAACATATCCGGGACGATCACTGTCAACAGCCTTGTGACGAATACCGACGACAACGATGGCATCGAGACCACGACGCATGGCGGCGGAAACGCCACGCTGAACATGCCGGACGCGTCCGGCACGGTCAACGTCAAGGGCGGCAACGGGATACTGATCGATTCTCTCGCCGCTGGCGGAAACATCAGCGGAAATGTCGGATCCGGCCTCACGATAAATCTGGACAATACCATCGCGGGTGCGAACAACGCGCTGAGGCCGAACTCCGGAATTTACGTGACGACCCTTGGTGTCGGCACGATCGGCCTGACGACCGGGGCTGCGATCATCACGTCGGGACCCCGTGCCGCCGGCATCCGGGGGGATGCCAGGCTCGGAAGCGTCACCATCACCAATTCGGGCCCGATCACGACGTCAGGCAACAACAGCAGCGGCATCATCATCGACACTTTGACCAATGGCGCGAATGCCTCCGGCGCGATTTCCATCACGAGCAGCAACAGCATTGCGACCGCGGGCAGCCAGAGTCACGGCATCGTCGCCACCGCGACGAGCACCTCGACCGGGGCCGCGGGTGCGGTCACGATCTCCAATCAAGGGTCTGTGACCACGACGGGCGCCAACAGCAACGGCCTTCAGGCAAGCGTAGCCGGCACCACGGTCGGAGCCGTGACCGTGACCAGCGCGGGTGCGTTGAATGCCAGCGGAAACTTCTCGGCCGGTATCTATGCGTTCGGCAACCGCGCGGATGTAACGATCGGTGCCGGGGGCAGCGTGTCCGGCGGCTGGCAATCCGATCTGGCGAGCGTCGGGCTGAGCGGCGTGCCCGCCAGCGGAATCGCGCTTGGATCCCGCGGGACGGGAACCACGTTGACGAACAATGGCGCAGTGGGCGCCTTGTCGGATCGCGCCATCGTCGAGCTCGATCGCTTCGGCATCGGCGCGCTCGGGCCGCTGAGCATCGTCAACAACGGCAATGTCACCGGTTTCATCCAGCTCGGTGCCGGCGATGCGACCTTCAGGAACTTGACGCCCACTTCCTTCGACATGCGCCACTTCGCCGATACCAATGGCGATGGCATCCGTGACACCAAGCGCGTTGCGATTTCCGATTTCGGCGCCGGCAACGACCTGTTTCTCAACGAGACCAATGGTGTGGTGCGGCTTGCTCCGGTCGCAGCGGCAGCCGCGACAGATCCGGCCGGCTACTACCGCCCGACGACCGGCATCGACAGCAGGGCGCTGGAGGCCAGTTTCTACGATTTCACGCGTGCGGGCCTGCTCCAGGGCCAGATGGTCAATCTCGAGCGCTTCAGCAATGCCGGCGTCATCGATCTGAGGGGCACGGTCACCGGCAATACGCTCTTCATTACCGGTGGCCCCGGTGTGGTTGGCGGAGTGCCCCAAGCTGGCAATGGCGTCTACATCTCCAATGGCGGCCAGCTCCTGCTCAACACCGTGCTCAACTCCGGCATTCCGCCCGGGGGCCAAACCAACAGCTACTCTGACATGCTGATCGTCGACTCGACCCAGACGGGTCCTGGAGGCGCTACGCGAATCCTGATCACCGCCGATCCGGCTTCGGCTGGCGCGCTCACCCTCGGCAACGGCATCGCGCTGGTCGAGGTACGCAACAAGACCGCTTCGGCCGGGGACGCCTTCGTGCTGGGCAGTCGCGTGGCGAGCGGAGCCTACGAGTATCTGCTCTATCACAACGGCGTTGGCGGGGATTCTGCCGATGGCAATTGGTACCTGCGGAACACCGTCGAACCGCCTACGCCCACGCCGCCGACACCGGTACCGCCTACACCAACGCCCCCCTCGCCAGAGCCGCCGGCGCCCGTGCCGCCGGTCCCCCCGTCGCCGACCCCCACTCCCACGCCGACTCCGACGCCGAACCATCGTGTCGAGGTTCCCGTCGACATGGTTGTGCCGGCGCTGGCGAGCCGACTGGGGCTCGCGATGCTCGGCAGCTATCATGATCGGGCAGGCGAGGATTACCCCGATGCCCTGCCGCAGCCGGCGCCGGTCGCGCCAATCTGGTGCAAGGATCCGGCCCGCAACTTCCGCTGCCTGCCGACGGCCGAGCAGAATGCCGCCTATGCCGATGCGGCGACCGGCGAAGGAGGCCGCCGTTTCGCAGGCTGGGGTCGTGTCTTCGGTGAGACCGGCTCGGTCGGTTACGGCAACCGGGGCGGTCAGTTCGGGATGCTCGGCAAGTTCCTTCAGAACGGCCCGTCCTACGATTACGATCTCGGCGGCTTTCAGGTCGGAATGGACCTCTATCGCAAGCAATACGACAGTGGCATGCGCGACATCGCTGGCCTCTTCGTCGGCTTCGGCCGGATCGAGAGCGATGTCAGGGCGGTCCTGGGCGGCAAGGCGGGCTCGACCTCCATGGACGGCTATTCCGTCGGAGCCTATTGGACGCGAAAGGGAGCTTCCGGCTGGTATGTCGATGCGGTGGTGCAGGCCACCTGGTACGATCAAATCCGGGCGCGCTCGGTACTGGGTGAGACGCTGAGCACTGACGGGTGGGGTTTCGCAGCCTCGCTCGAAGGCGGCTACCCGATTGCGCTCGGTGCCGGCTGGACGATCGAGCCGCAGGCTCAGCTGATCTACCAGCGCATCTCGATCGATGGCGCTGCCGACCGCTTCGGCCGGATCAGCTATGACGACACCGACACGCTCTATGGCCGCCTCGGCGGCCGGCTGACGAAATCCTGGACCCTCGACAGCGGACGCCCGATCACAACCTGGGCCCGGGCCAATGTCTGGCATAGCTTCGGGGACGACGCCAAGACCAGCTTCGCCAGCCTGCAGGGGCTCAACCCGGTGACTCTCGGGACGAGCCTTGGCGGTACGTGGGGCCAGGTCGGGCTCGGCGTCGCCAGTCAGGTGACGAGCAATGTCAGCCTCTTCGCCACGGCCGACTACAACTTCGCGCTCGACCAGGGCAAGGGGACGAGCCTGGGCGGCCGCGCCGGCATCAAGGTCGTCTGGTAACTGGGCGGCGGTGTGACCGACAAATCGGAACGCGGTGCGCAATCGCCGGGACTGCCTTGCGGTAGCGCAGCGTCCTCCGGGTTGTCGCGCCGCCGCTGGATCGAAGCGGCCTTCGGCGGAGCGTTAGCTCTGCCGCTGGCGGGATGCCAAGCGGATACCGAGCGTCCCCGTGGCAGAGATGGGTGGTTCGTGCCTGGCGAGCCGTTTCCCGTGCGTCGCGTCAATCGCGAGCGGTTCGAGCCCACCTTGCGACCGACCATCGTGGCAAACGTCACCGGTCAGGAGCCGGGAAGCATTCTGATCGATACCGCCGGAAGACATCTGTATCTGAGCCGGAGCAGGGATCAGGCTCTGCGCTACGGCATCGCCGTCGGGACCAGCGGCTATGCCTGGAAGGGCAGCGCGACGGTAGGCCGGATGGCGCGCTGGCCCGCCTGGTACCCCACGGATGAGATGCGGCGCGACGCGCCCGGAATCCCGGCGCGCATTCCGCCGGGCGACGATAATCCGCTGGGCGCGCGGGCGCTTTATCTTTACCGGAATGGGCGTGACACGCTCTACCGCATCCATGGCACCAGCGAGCCCTGGACGATCGGTACCCAGGCCTCTTCCGGCTGCATTCGCATGTTCAACGAGGACGTGATCGCGCTTTACGACCAGGTTCATGTTGGCATGAAGGTCGTGGTCCCGTGATGGGACAAGCCTGCCGCATCGGCCCTTCGATCTCGCTCACTTCGAATTGACGAATGGCCTGCTGCCGGTTGGGTGGATACCGCGATTGGATATCTCATGAAGCCGGGCGTGGCATATCCAGCGACTGGAAGTTTGGGCGTGAGTTGGAGATCGAGGCGGTTCGTTTGATCGGGCAGGGGCGCGCAAGCGGCGCCGGACCTGGATGCGCATGAGAAACCACTGACATCGCCAGCAGCGAGTGATCCCAGGGATGAGCTCGCTGTGCACGGATTCGCGCCGAAGCTCGCAAAGGTGCCGCCCACATCGGATCGTTTGAGCTGCTCCGGTGAAACGCGCCTCGCGTCGGGGAGGCGGGCTTGGATCGTCGCCTTGAGCGCCGGCGCTGCCGCTCAGGGCGACGCCTGCGCCTGCCGGCGCGCGCGCAGCACCTCGCGCGGCAGCACGCCGGTCTGACGCTCGACCATGCGGTGCACGACCGGCGGCTCGGGCCCGATATGCAGGCCCCTGACCCGGTCGCCGATTTCGGCGTCGGCCTGGGTGACGCGCTGGGCCTGGCGGACATATTCGACCCAGGTCGGGCTGTCGTAGCGCTCGATCCAGAGCTCGGCATCGGTCAGATCGCGCAGCAGCGACCAGTGGCGGGCGCCGTCGCGGCGGCGGATGCGCCGGCGTTCCTCCATCGCCTTCAGGAACTCGACCACATCCTCCTGCCTGATCCGCCATTCGATGGTGACGAAGACCGGGCCGCTGCGCGGCTCGATATCGACCGCGACCTCGGGCTTTCGCCAGCGGCCGAGCGGATCGAGATTGAGCGCCTCGAGTGGCGGCAGCTGATAGCGCAGCCCGACGGCCGCGCCGAAGACGAGCGCGACCGCCGCCGCGCTGAGGCCGCCGGCGGCGCCGGAATGGAGGGTGACCCAGCCCCAGGCCCAACTGCCCGCGGCCATGCCGCCGAAGGCAGCCATCTGGTAGAGCGCGAGCGCGCGCCCCACCACCCAGCGTGGCGCCGACAGCTGCACCGTCGAGTTGAAGGTCGAGAGCGCCAGCACCCAGCAGGCGCCGCCGACAGCAAGCGCCGGCATGGTGAGCCACATGGTGGGGCTCAGCCCCACAACCAGGGATGCGGCCGCATAGGCCAGGAAGGTCAGGCGCACGAGGGTTTCGGTGCTGAAGCGGCGGCGCAACCGGGCGCTGAGGAAAGCGCCAGCGACCGCGCCGGCGCCGAAGGCTCCGAGCAGGATGCCGAATGTCAGCGGGCCGCCGCGCACCAGATCGCGTGCGATAAGCGGCATCAAAGCGAGACCGACGACACCGCCGAAGCCGAAGAGGAAGGCGCGCAGTAGCACCGCGCGGATGTTCGGCGACATCGCGACATAGCGGAGACCGGCGCTCATCGCGAGCCACAGCGTCTCGCGCGGCAGCACGCGCTCGACACGCGGAGGCTGCCAGCGGGCCAGCACGACGAGCAGGCCGATATAGCTGAAGGCATTGACGACGAAGGCGGCGACCGCGCCGGAGGCGGCGACGATGGCGCCGCCGATCGCCGGGCCGACGCTGCGAGCGATGTTGAAGGCGACGCTGTTCAACGTCACTGCCGCCGGCACCTCGGCTCGCGGCACCATGTCGCCGACCGAGGATTGCCAGGCCGGGTTGTTGAGCGCGTTGCCGCAACCGAGCAGGAAGGTGAAGACAAGCAGCGGCCAGGGCGAGAGCAGCCCATACCAGGCGAAGACCGCCAGCATGGCCGAGACGGCGAGCATGAAGCCCTGTGCCGTCAGCATGATCCTGCGGCGGTCGTAGTTGTCGGCGATCGCGCCGGCGGCCAGCGAGAACATCATCACCGGCAGCGTGGTCGAGGCCTGGACGAGCGCGACCATGTCCGGCGAATCCGAGAGCGAGGTCATCAGCCAGGCGGCGCCGACCATCTGAACGAGGCCGCCGAAGTTCGAGACGAGGCTTGCGATCCAGACCGCACGGAAAATCGGCTGGCGCAACGGCGCGAAAACCGCATAGCGGCCGTAGCGAGGCTTTTCGCCCGCGGCGGCCAGGTCGGCTTCGGCGGTCTCGGCCGTGGTCTGCGTGGCGGGCTCTTGCGGCATGTCACAGTTAGAGCATGCCGGCGGGCGATGGGAAGCTGCGCTTCCTCGCTTTTGCGGGGATCACGATCTCAGGGCGTGATATGCGGGCGCATGGTTGCACGCCTTACTCTCGTTGAAATCGCCAGCCGTCAGCAGGAGATCAAGAAGAGCCGCTTCGCTGCGGTTGCTGGTCCCATCGCCGACGAGGCGGCAGCAAAGAGTTTCATTGCGGCGAGGTCAGATCGGGCGGCCAATCACAATTGCTGGGCATGGCGCTTGGGGCAGCGGTACCGCTTCAGCGACGACGGCGAGCCCAGCGGGACCGCCGGCAAGCCAATCCTGGCCGCAATCGACGGGCAAGGCCTCGATGGCGTCGTTGTTGTCGTGACACGCTGGTTCGGAGGCATTCTTCTGGGAAGCGGCGGCTTGATCCGTGCCTATGGCGGAACGGCGGCCCTGTGCTTGCGCGAGGCTGAAAAGGAGGCGCTTGTCGAGACGGTCTCCGGGACGGTGACATGCGGCTTTAGCGATCTGGCGCTGGTTCAGGCGCGTTTGGGCGCTCTTTCAGGCGTGCAGGCTGCCGTCCAGGCCTTCACGGAGGGCGGCGCCATCCTGTCGGTGTCGGCGCCCAAATCGGAAGCAGGCGGCGTCGAGCGACTGCTATCGGATCTGACCAGCGGACGGTCGGTGATCGGATGGAGCCGATGAGCACGGCAGACCAGCCGCAGGCGGCGAGCGCGCGCGAACTGCGGAAGTTGCCCCTTGCGTGGAAGTGGACATCTCGATCGACGCTGCCAGGAGCGAATGCAGTCGAAAGTCCGGCGCAGCAGCCACTGCGGTTGCCCATGACAGCGATGCGCCTGCAGTCGATCTAGCGCTTCAAGCCTCCCGGCTTGTCTTCCGCGCTCTGCGGTCAGATCCAGATCTCGTGGTCAGCGGACTTGCCCGCGTCGCCCCCGAAGACGGCCGGGCTTGCCCTCGATGCCCTGGTGCCACGCCCCCGGGGCCTGCCGCGATGGAGAAACCGCTCCGGGTTGACTGCGGCGTTTCAGCGGAGAAGCTGTAGAGGCCGGCATCGCAGAGGACACGCCTCTGGACGAAGGCGCGCCCGCAGGGTTGCCATGTCCTTTGCCGCATCGCGGGGGCCGGTTTCGCCGCGCCTTGTCTGCGAGGCGATCGCAGTCGACGCCGCACCGGTGCGGGATCTCATCGAGGCGCAGACAGGGAGCATCGCAATGGCAAGAACGATGAAGGCGGCGGTCGTGCGCGAATTCGGGCGACCGCTGTCGATCGAAGAAGTCGCGATACCGGAGGTCGGGCAGGGCCAGATCCTGGTGAAGATCGAGGCGTCGGGCGTATGCCATACCGACCTCCATGCCGCGGATGGCGACTGGCCGGTCAAACCCAAGCCGCCTTTCATAGCCGGTCACGAAGGCGTCGGCACCGTGGTTGCCATCGGCGCAGGGGTCAGGGCGGTGAAGGAGGGTGACCGCGTCGGCGTTCCCTGGCTGCACACGGCCTGCGGCCATTGCCGGCATTGCCTCGGTGGCTGGGAGACGGTCTGCGACGAGCAGCAGAACACCGGCTACTCGGTCAATGGCGGCTTCGCGGAGTACACCTTGGCCGACCCCAACTATGTCGGCCACCTGCCCGACGCGCTCGGCTGGGAAACCGCCGCTCCGATCCTCTGCGCCGGGGTGACTGTCTACAAGGGCCTCAAGGAGACCGACACCAAGCCCGGGGACACCGTGGTGATCTCAGGCATTGGCGGGCTCGGGCACATCGCCGTGCAATATGCGAAAGCGATGGGGCTCGATGTCATTGCCGTCGATATCTCCGAGGAGAAGCTGGCGCTCGCCCGGGAAATGGGCGCTTCGGCCACGGTGAATGCGATGACAACCGACCCGGTCGCCGAAGTGCAGGCGCTGTGCGGCGGTGCCCAGGGCGTGCTCGTGACCGCCGTCTCTCCGAAAGCGTTCAGCCAGGCGCTCGGCATGCTCTCGAAGCGCGGAACCATGGCTCTGGTCGGCCTGCCGCCGGGAACCTTCGATCTCGACATCTTCGAGACCGTGCTGATGCGGAAGACGATCCGCGGCTCGATCGTCGGCACGCGCCTCGATCTCGCGGAGTGCCTGCAATTCGCCGGGGAGGGGAAAGTGAAGGTTCACTACTCCGTCGAGCGGCTGGAGGACATCAACGGCATCTTCGACAGAATGCGGAAGAACCAGATCGACGGCCGTGTCGTCATGAGGATGTAGCAGGGGCGCGCACGGGCTTGAGCGGGAGTTCGTCTCACGCCGCAGCAAGAAAACTGTCGCCGCAAGGAAGAGGTTACCGGTCTCGCTGCCAGGAGAAAACGGATGGCACACGACTTCAGGAAGGTCTTGATCGGGCTGGTACCGGCCGATGAGAGTGGCGGGGCGACGGCTGCCGTGCGCTTCGGCGTCGGGCTTGCGCGACATTTCGGGGCGGCCCTGACATTCCAGGCTATCGTCCCGCATGTGACGTTGCCGTACAGCGTCGTCGGCGGCTTTGCCGCCGGCATGGTTGCCGAGGAGAACAAGCGGCGGCGTGAACTTGTCGAGGCCGCGGCCGCCGCGGCCAGGGCCTTGGCGGACGAGGCCGGTTTGGCCTGCGTCGCCGATCTGCCCGATCTGGCTCTCGAGGAGCTTGCGGAGCGCTTCATCCAACAGGCGAGGCTGCAGGACGTGACGGTTCTCGATGCGGGTGACGATCTGCTGGGCAACAATCGCAGCATGATCGAAGAGGCTTTATTCAACAGCGGTCGCCCCTTGATCGTGATCCCCAAGACGGGTGGCAACCCCGCGCCAAAGCGGATCGCGGTCGCATGGGACGGAAGCGCCCGCTCGGCCCGCGCGGTCGGCGATGCGCTGCCTCTGCTGGCGGCCGCGCAATCGGTCTCCGTCGTCGTCATCGGGGGCGAGAAGGATCTGAGCCGCGTCGCGCCTGCCAGCGGCTTGATCGGCTACCTCGAGCATCATGGCGTGAAGAGCGATCTGGTGGCCCTTGAGGCGGTCGGCGGCGATGTGGCCGAGACTTTGCGTCGGCATGTCCTCGACAGCGCGGTCGAACTCGTCATCATGGGGGCCTTCGTGCATTCGCGCTTTCGCCAGGCCGTCCTGGGAGGAACGACGCGCTCACTGCTCGAAAACAGCCCCGTTCCCTTGTTCCTCGCCTACTGAGGGGCCCCTCCGAGCCAACTGGAGAGTTCCCGAAACGATGCTGCAGCTGGCGGGTTGCCGCTTCGCGTCCGTGCTGTCCGGGAGCAGGCTCCTTGTCCGAGAGGCGGGACGGCCGTTGCTCAGATCACGTAGTCGCTCACCCCGCGCGCCGCCGCTTGCGAACGCCGGACGAGGTCGGCGATCGTCGTGTTGTCGACGATTTCGGCGATCGCGTCGCGGACCTCGCCCATCACGGCGCGCACCGAGCAGGCTTCGGTGTCGCTGCAATCTTCGCAAGGGCGGTAGGCCGAGCGGCTGGCGCAGGCGATCGGCGCAACGGGTCCCTCGAGCGCCCTGATCACGGCGCCGACCATGATTGTGCGAGCCGGTTTCGCCAGCGCGTAGCCGCCGCCCGGCCCCTTCTTGCTGCGCAGCATGCCGGCATTGCGCAGGTCGAGCAGGATCGCGTCGAGAAACTTCTTGGAGATGTTGTTCTTCTGCGCGATCTCGGCGACCTGCGCGGTCGCGCCCGCTTCGAGCCCGGCGAGATGAATGATGGCCTTGAGGCCGTACTTGCCCTTGCTGGTGAGCACGGCGCCCCGTCTTGCCGCGTTGTGATCGAACGGTGATATTATCGACTTCGCCGACCGCAACAAGGCAAAGCCCCGTTGGCCCCGGTCGAAAGAGCCGCCGGGGTCGCCAGGATGACGGGGAGGGTGGGGCGTGGCGGTGGCTGAAACAATTTGTCACGATCGAGCCGGGGTCGCTCGCGCTAGAAGGGGCTTTCGCCGTAGGCGAGCAGGGATCAGCAAGCCGTGACCGACACCGCCGCCGCGAGCGCTGCTCCGCTCGGCTCTCCCGAAGCCCATATCCTCGTCGTCGACGATGATCCGCAGATCCGCTTCCTGGTCAGCCGCCTGCTGCGCGCCAATGGCTATCGCGTCAGCGCCGCCGCCAACGGCCGGGAGATGAACGATTTCCTGCAGGGCGCGCCGGTCGACCTGATCGTGCTCGACGTCATGCTGCCGGGCTCCTCCGGTTTCGACCTCTGCAGTGAATTGCGCCGCAGCTCGGCCGTCCCGGTGATCATGCTGACGGCGCGAGGCGAGGAGAATGATCGCATCGCCGGGCTCGATCTCGGCGCCGACGACTACCTCGCCAAGCCGTTCAGCCCGGGCGAGCTGGTGGCGCGGATCAATGCGCTGATCCGGCGGGCCCGCCGGGCGGTGAGCCAGGCGGGAGCAACCCCGGTCCGGACCTACGCCTTCTCCGGCTGGGCGCTCGACATCGTCCGTCGCGAGCTGGTCGACCCGCACGGCACCATCGTCGATCTCAGCACCGGCGAATTCGACATGCTGCGCGCCTTCGTCGAGGCGCCGGGAAAGGTCCTGACCCGCGAGGCGCTGCTCGACATCGCCAAGAACCGTGTCGCGACGGGGTTCGACCGTGTCGTCGACGTGCAGATCAGCCGCCTGCGCAAGAAGATCGAGGCCGATGCCGGCGGCGACGCCATGATCAAGACGGTGCGCGGCACCGGCTACATGTTCCTGCCGCAGGTCGAGCGCCGATGAACTGGCGTGCCGCCGATACCATCCAGTCGCGCACCGTCATCGTCCTGCTGCTGGGGCTCGGCCTGTTTCATCTGCTCAGCCTATGGAGCTATCAGGTCGGCCTGCGCTCGGAGGTCGATCTCGCCAATGAGAGCCGCCTGGCCGAGCGGCTGGTCACCATCAAGCGTGCCGTGCTGGCGCTGCCGGTCGGCGAGCGCGAGACGATCGCCCATTCGCTCTCGGGCGGGCCGATCGAGGTGCACTGGAGCGCGACCGAGCTGACCGCCGGCGGCGCGGGGGCCAACGCCGGTCCCGAGCTCGAGACGTTGCGGGCCAGGCTGCTCGAGCTTGCGCCGGAGCTCGCGCAGGAACGCCTGATCCTCTCCGCGCCGCGCCTGCCCGAGGGCGGCGTCGATTCGCATCAGTTCCAGCTCTCGATCAAGGCCCAGGACCAGGGCTGGGTGAACTTCAGCGTCACAAGGCTCAGCGGGCCGCATGGCAGCATGCACGGCATCGTCTGGTCGACGAGCCTGATGGCGCTCGGCGTCGTCCTCGTCGCGATCCTGATGGTGCGCTGGCTGACGCGGCCGCTGCGCATGTTCGCCGATGCCGCCCGCCGCGCCTATGTCGGGGCGGAAGCGCCGCAATTGCCGATTGAGGGACCGGCCGAGGTGCGCGAGCTCGCCAGCGCCTTCAACGACATGCAGAACCGGATCAAGCGGCTGATCGATGAGCGCACCCAGACGCTGGCGGCGATCTCGCACGATCTGAAGACGCCGCTCACAAGACTGCGGCTACGGGCGCAGGAGCTGCGCGAGGCGAAGGGCGTCCGGGACGAGGCGCTGCCCCCCGCGATCGATGCCGATCTCGACGAGATGGAGGCGATGCTCGACGCCAGCCTGACCTTCCTGCGCGGCGAGCGCAGCGAGGAGCCGCTGCGCGATTTCGACCTTGCGGCCCTGCTGGAGACGATCAAGGACGATGCGCTCGATGCCGGTCACGACGTGATGCTCGAAGGGCCGGCCAAGCTGCGCTGGCGCGGCCGGCGCCTGCTTCTGAAGCGCGCCCTGACCAATCTCGTCCACAATGCCGCGCGCTATGGGGGACGGGTCAGGATCAGCCTGTCGCGAGCCGCCGGAGAGGCGCTCATCCTGATTGACGATGACGGGCCGGGACTGCCGGAGAGCCAGCTCGAGCAGGTCTTCATGCCGTTCGTCCGGCTCGAAACCTCGCGCAGTCGCGAGACCGGCGGCGTGGGTCTTGGCCTCACGATCGCCCGCGGCGCGCTACGCGGCCATGGCGGCGACGTCACCTTGCAGAACCGCCCGGAAGGTGGCCTGAGGGCGCGGGTCTGGCTGCCGCAGCCGGGCGCGGAGGCGGCTCCTAGCCACTGAAATAATATGTAACACCGCGCCGGAGGCCGCTTCGCTAGTTTCGCTTTGCCCACTGATTCACCGAGCAAAGCCAGCGAACGATGCCGATAGAGCCACCACCGCGTCCTCTCCGACGTTCTTGCACGATGCGCCGCGTCGCCGTCGGCGCCGCATTCTCTGCCCTGCTCGCAGGCTGCACCGCGACGGTTCCGCCGATCGCCGGCCGCCATCCGGCCGATGCCAGCGTCGCCGTCGCGGCGCCATCCTATGTCGCGGTATCCGGCGCCAAGCCACTGCGTCCTGTCGACCCCAAGGGTTGGCAGGATCTCAACCGCCAAGTGACGCCGAAGGGGCATTGATCGTGAAGCTGCGGACCCTAGCCCATGGCCGTCGCGGCCTGCCTTTCGCGCTCGCTGCCTTCCTCGGCGGCTGCGCCTCCTTCTCGCCTGATGCCGGTCTCGACGTCGCGCGGAATGCCGCTTTCGCCGAACTCAACAAGGATGTCGTCAAGATCAACGACGTCGCCGGCGCGATCAGCGCGAAGGCGCGCGTCGACCAGTTGCTGAAGAAGCCGCTCACCGCCGACGCCGCGGTGCAGATCGCGCTGCTCAACAATCGTGGCCTGCAGGCCGCCTTCAACGAACTGGGCGTCGCCGAGGCGCAGATGGTCGCAGCGAGCCTGCCGCCGAATCCGGTCTTCGGCATCTCCAAGCTCTCGGGCCGCTTCGAGGTCGAGATCGAGCGACAGATCGCCGGCAGCCTGTTTGCGCTCGTCACCCTGCCTTTCCGCGCCGAGATCGCCCGCGATCGCTTCCAGTCGCAGCAGTTGCGCACGGCCGAGACCGTGATGACGCTTGCGGCCGACACCCGCCGGCAGTTCCATCGCGCTGTCGCTGCCAGCGCCCAGGTCGGCTTCATCGAGCAGGCCAAGGGCTCCGCCGAGGCTGCCTCCGAATTGTTCAAGCGGCTCGGTGAATCCGGCGGCGTCAACAAGCTCGATCAGGCTCGCGAATACGCCTTCGACGCCGAGCTCGGCGCGCAGCTCGCCCAGGCACGGCTGGTGCAGCGCCAGGAGCGCGAGCGGCTGGTGCGCATGCTCGGCCTCTGGGGCGATGACCTCAAGTTCAAGCTGCCGAACACGCTTCCGCCGCTGCCGCGGCTGCAGAGCGCCAAGGCCATCGAATCCGAAGCGCTGCGCAAGCGCATCGACCTCCAGGTCGCGCGTGCCGATCTCGACGTGCTCGCCAAGTCGCTCGGCCTGACCAATGCGACGCGCTTCGTCAATGACATCGACCTGCTCGGGCGGCGTACCTATGACCGCGGCCGCAGCATCAACGATCATGGCCATGTGGAGCGCGAATCCAGCCGCAGCCGCACCGTCGAGCTCGAGATCGAGATCCCGATCTTCGATTTCGGCCAGTCGAAGGTCGTCCAGGCCGAGCAGAACTACATGCAGGCGGCCAACAAGCTGGCTGAGAAGGCGGTCAACATCCGCTCAGAGGCGCGCGAGGCCTATGTCGGCTATCGCGCCACCTATGACATCGCCCGCCAGTACCAGAACAATGTGCTGCCGTTGCGCAAGATCATCCAGGACGAGTCGCTGCTGCACTACAGCGGCATGCTGATCGACGTGACGCAGCTCATCACCGATGCGCGCGCCCGCATCCTCTCGAACGTCGTCGCGATCAATGCACGGCGGGACTTCTGGATCGCCCATACCGACCTCAAGCATGTCGTCATCGGCGGCGGCTCGGGCGGAGGCGGGGCCACCGTCGCCGCTGCGAGCGGCGGCGATGCCGGCGGCGCCGGCGGTCACTAGCGAGCGGGGAACGACAGCATGACCATTTCACGCAGAGGCTTCATCGGCACGTCCGGCCTCGTCGTCGCCGCGGCCGGCGCCGTCTCCGGCCGCACGGCCTTCGCTTCGGTGCCGGAGGCGCCGACCATGAAGGAGGCATCGACCCAGGCGCCGCTCACCCCTACCAGCGGGCCGGACTACCAGCCGGTCGCGACGCTCAACGGCTGGACCTTGCCGTGGCGCATGAACGGCGACTGGAAGGAGTTCCATCTCGTTGCCGAGCCGGTCGAGCGCGAATTGTCGCCCGGCATGAAGGCCTATCTCTGGGGCTATAACGGCCAGTCGCCGGGCCCGACCATCGAGGCGGTCGAGGGCGACAAGGTCCGCATCTTCGTCACCAACAAGCTGCCGGAGAGCACCACAATCCACTGGCACGGCCAGCGCCTGCCCAACGGCATGGACGGCGTCGGCGGGTTGAACCAGCCGCATATCCCGGCCGGCAAGACCTTCGTCTACGAGTTCCAGCTGCGGCGCTCCGGCACCTACATGTACCACCCGCACTCGGACGAGATGGTCCAGATGGCGATGGGCATGATGGGCTTCTTCGTCGTCCATCCCAAGGACCCGGCCTTCCGCCGCGTCGACCGCGACTTCGTCTTCCTGCTCAACGCCTTCGACATCGAGCCTGGCTCCTATGTGCCGCGGGTCAACGAGATGACCGATTTCAACATGTGGTGCTGGAACAGCCGCGTGTTCCCGGGCATCGACCCCTTCGTCGTCGGCAAGAACGACAAGGTCCGGATCCGCTTCGGCAATCTGACGATGACCAACCACCCGATCCACATGCATGGCTATGAGTTCAAGGTGTCGTGCACGGATGGCGGCTGGGTCGATCCCGCCGCTGCCTGGGACGAGGTCTCGATCGACGTCGCCGTCGGCCAGATGCGCGCCTTCGACTTCGTCGCCGACGAGCTCGGCGACTGGGCGATCCATTGCCACAAATCGCATCACACGATGAATGCGATGGGACATGACGTGAAGAACTATATCGGCGTCAGCAAGAAGGACCTCGCCAAGCGCATCGCCAAGATCGCCCCGGGCTACATGCCGATGGGTTCGAACGGCATGGGCGAGATGGGCTCGATGGAGATGCCACTCCCCCAGAACACCCTGCCGATGATGACCGGCTTCGCCCAGTTCGGCCCGGTCGAGATGGGCGGCATGTTCTCGGTGGTGAAGGTCCGCGAGGGCCTGGCGAAGAACGACTACAAGGATCCCGGCTGGTTCAAGCACCCCGAAGGCACCGTCGCCTACGAATACAAGGGGCCGAAGCTCGCCGAGGCGCCGCGCACGGAGGGCCCCGACAGCGGGGCGCCCTCGGTCGACTGGCGCGTCAAGGACCGGCGCAAGCCGAGGCTCGGGCCGGACGGCAGGCCGCTTTCCGGCGCCAAGACCGGCGGACATTCCAATCACTGAAGGCGCAATCGCAAACGGAGCACGCCGATGAAGACGCAGATCAGATCCATCGCCCTTGGCGCCGTCGCGGCCCTGGCGCTTTCGGCGACGGCGTTCGCCGGTCCCGGCGGCGCCGGCCACGGCCATGGCGACGAGACCGCCTACGGCAAGCCGGGCGATCCGAAGAAGCCGGCCCGCGTCGTCCAGGTCTCGATGACCGAGCGCGACGGCAAGATGCTGTTCATCCCGGACAGGGTCGAGGTCCGCCGCGGCGAGCAGGTCCGCTTCCAGCTCCGCAACAATGGCGAGCTCGACCATGAGCTGGTCGTCGCGACGCTGGAGGAGAACCTCAAGCATGCCGTCGAGATGCAGAAGAATCCCGACATGGAGCACGACGATCCGAACGCCAAGCGTCTCGCGCCGAAGAAGACCGGTGAGATCCTCTGGCAGTTCACCAAGGCCGGCGAGTTCGATTTCTCCTGCCTGATCCCCGGCCATCGCGAGGCCGGCATGACCGGCAAGGTCATCGTCAAGTGAGCCGCCAGACAAAACCCGAGAGGAGTTCTTCCATGCGTACCGCCATCACCGCCTTCGCCTTTGCTTCGCTGCTTGCCGTGTCGGCACTCGCCCAGACGCCACCGCTGGTCAACGGGACGATCAAGAAGGTCGATACCGCCCAGGGCAAGCTCACCGTCGACCACGGCCCGATCAAGAACCTCGATATGGATGCCATGACGATGGTGTTCCGGGCCGGCGATCCCGAAATGCTCAAGACCGTCAAGGCCGGCGACAAGATCAAGTTCACCGCCGAACGCGTGAACGGCCAGATTACGGTCACGAAGATCCAGAAATGAGCCCCTGGCACGCCCTCGCGATCCTCCGGCCGGCTTGCCTGGCCGCGGTGATCGCGCTGGGCGCGCCGCAGGTCGGCCTCGGCAGCGACGGGAACCTGCAATCCGTGCTGCTCGAGGCCGGTTGTCCCCGTTTCCAGCTTGAGAAGCTGTTCGACCGGGACGGGGTGACGAGCTATCGTGCCAATTGCTTCGGCTCGGCGCACAAGGTCGTCATCGTCAGTTGCATCAGGGGTGTCTGCGCCCGCGACGGGACGCAGGAAGAGCAGCCGGAATGAGGGCTGCGGCTTCGCCCGCCAGAAGGAGAGTTCGAATGCTTACGCGTCGTGGCCTGATCGCCGGGGCCCTTGCCTGCTCCGCGTCGCTGCCTCTCGCAGCCCAGGAGGCGGCTCCGGTCGTCACTGTCTATCGCAGCGCCTCCTGCGGCTGCTGCGGCGCCTGGGTCGACCATATGAAGAAGGCCGGTTTCGAGACCAAGGTGGTGATGACCGAGGAGCTGGCGGCCCGCAAGCGCGAGTTCGGCGTGCCGGATGCCGCCGAATCCTGCCACACCGCGATGGTCGACGGCTATTTCGTCGAAGGCCACGTGCCCGCGGCCGATGTCCGCCGCCTGCTGCGCGAACGTCCCCAGGCCCGCGGTCTCGCCGTGCCGGAGATGCCGGTCGGCTCGCCCGGCATGGAAGTCCCCGGCGTCAAGGCCGATCGCTACGACACCTGGCTGATCGCCAAGGACGGCTCCCACACCGTCTTCGCCAGCCACTGACCAGAAGCCCGGGAGCTGATCCGGGCATTCGTCGTTTTCTGTCGTGCCGCGCGTCCCGCCTCGAATTGGCGCGGGGCGCGCGGCAGTTGTGTTCAGTGCCCGGCGGCGGCCGGCTCGATCAGCTTCGCCAGGTTGAGCAGGCGCAGATCCTGCCCGGCGACGGCGCTCAGCATCAGCCCGCCCGAGAGCTTGTCGCCTAGCGGCATCGGCAGCGAGATCGAGCACAGGTCGAACAGGTTGCCGAAAGCGGCATTACGCAGCATCAGCCGGTTGGCGGTGAAGAAGGCGTCGTCGCTGGCCTCCAGCGCGGCGATCGTCGGCGCCTCGATCGGCACGGTCGGTGCCAGGAAGCCGTCGAGCCCGTCGAGAAGCGCTGCGAGCTTGCCGATTAGCCTGCGGCGCGTCTGCATCGCCGCGATATAGTCGGCGGCCTTGTAGGAGGTGCCGAGCGAGATGCGCGCCGCGACGCGCCGGTCGAAGGCCTCCGGCTTGCTCGCGATCGCTTCGCGATGCACCGCGGCGGCCTCGACGGCGACCAGCGGCACCGAATAGGCGGCCATCATCTCCTGCCAGACCGCGTCGAAATCCACTGGCTCGACGGCGACGCCGAGACGGGCGACGCGCTCGATCGCCGCCTCATAGGCCTTGACCACCGAGGGGGCTGCCTCGGCGAGGAAGCCGCCGCGCGCGACGCCGATGCGGAAGCGACCGGGCTTGAGCCCCTCGGCAAGCGCGAAGGGGCGGCCGGCCAGCACCGAAAGCAGCCTTGCGCAGCCCGCGACGTCCTTCGCCAGCGGGCCGATCACGTCGAGGCTCGGCGCGAGCGGGAAGCAGCCTTCGTCGGGAACCGAACCATGGGTCGGCTTCATGCCGACGATGCCGTTGAGCGCCGCCGGGATGCGGCAGGAGCCGCCGGTATCGGTGCCGACGGTCAGCTCGGAGGAGCCTTGCGCCACGGAAACGGCCGCGCCGGAGGAGGAGCCGCCGGGAATGCGTGCCGCATCCAGCGCATTGCCGGGCGTGCCGAAGGTGGCGTTGAGGCCGAGGCCGGAGAAGGCGAACTCGCTCATATTGGTCTTGCCGATGATCACCGCGCCGGCCTGGCGCAGCCGGGCGACGATCGGCGCATCCTGCGCTGCGGGCGCTGCGCCCTTGAGCAGGCTGGAGCCGGCCCAGGTGGTCTCGCGGCGAACGTCGAACAGGTCCTTGATCGAGACGATCGTGCCGTCGAGGGGGCTGAGCTTGAGCCCGGCAGCCCGGCGGGTGTCGGCGGCGTCGGCTTCGGCGCGCGCGGTTTCGGCGAGGAGGCGGGTGAAGACGGGGCTGCCGTCGCCGATGCGGCCGAAGATGGATTCAAGCTGGTCGCGGGCGCTGCGTGACATGGGAATCGACCTCGGTTTGGGCACCGCTTCCGGCGGCGTCTCTGGTTAGCGCATTCCGTGGTCGAAGAAACCCCGCCCGGGGCTCAGGCCGCCTCGCCGCAGGGGCTAGGCAGGGTGGAGCGGCGCTGGATCAGATCGTCCCTGGCGAAGAGCTCGGCCAGCCAGTCGACGAAGACCCGGACCTTGTTGGAGAGATGCCGGTTCGGCGGATAGACGATGTGCAGCGGCTTGGGCGCCGTGCACCAGCCGGTGAGCAGCGGCACCAGCCGACCGGCGGCGATGTGCTCCTGCGCCATGAAGGTCGGCACCTGCATCACGCCGAGGCCGGCGAGCCCGGCGGCGAGGTAGCCGGTCCCCTCGTTAAGCGAGACGACATAGTCGCCGCGCACCTCGATCGTCTCCTTATGGGTCGCGAAGGTGAACGGCAGGATCCGGCTGGTCCCGGCGGCGCGATAGCCGATCACCTTGTGGCCGGTTTCGAGGTCGAGCGGATGTTCCGGCGTGCCGTGCCGGGCAAGGTAGTCCGGTGCGGCGCAGGTGACGAGCAGCATCTCGCCGACGCGCCGCGCGATCAGGCTCTGGTCCTGGATCTCGCCGGCGCGGACCGCGAGATCGAGATTCTCGCCGATCAGGTCGGCCGGGCGGTCGCCGAGGCCGATATCGATCTGGATTTCCGGATAGCGCGCCAGGAAGCCGGGGAGGGCGGGCAGGATCACATCGATCGCCAGGGGCGCGCTGACGTCGAGGCGCAGGCGCCCGCTCGGTCGCGCCTGCGACGATGCCATGCTGGAATCGAGCTCGTCGATCTCGCTGAGCACGCGCAGCGCCCGCTCGTAATAGGCGGCGCCGTCCATGGTCACGGTGACGCGCCGCGTCGTGCGGTTGAGCAGTTGCGCTCGCAAATGGCCCTCGAGCTGCTGGATCAGCTTGGTCACGGTCGGCTTGGGCAGGTCGAGCAGCTCTGCCGCACGGGTGAAGGTGCCGACCTCGACGACGCGCACGAAGGCGCGCATGGCGTTGAGCTGGTCCATCCAGATCTCCTGGCTGATCCGGGGATTGTTTCCATACAGAAACAATGTGGGAGCGGATCGGCGGTTTATTGCGTTCGCACTATCTCCTAAATGCTGACGGATCGCAATATTCGTCAGTCGTCAGTCATGCTCGCTCCTTCGCTCCCCCAAAGCCGCTATCGCCGCGCCGTCTTCTGGCGCGAGCAGGCCGTCAAGGCCGGGTCGCAGACGCTGTCCGGACGGCTCTACGCTCCGGCCTCGGTTCCCGACGATGCGGGCCTCGTCCTGCATCTCCATGGCGGCACCTTCGACAGCGGCTCGCTCGCTTCCGGCGAGGCGGTCGCCACAACGCTGGCGGAGGCCGGCGCGATCGTGATCTCGCTGCCTTATCCGCTGGCGCCGGAAGCTCGCTTCCCGCAGGCGCTCGAGACCGCCTATGCAGCGCTCGAGAAGATCGCCCGCGACAAGCTGCGCTGGGTCGGCAAGCGGGCGCCGCTCTATGTGGCGGGCGAGGAGGCCGGCGGCAACCTCGCCGCCGCGCTCGCCATGATGGCGCGCGACCGGCATGGGCCGCCGCTCGCCGGGCAGATCCTGTTCTCGCCGATGCTCGATGCCTGCCTCGGCACCTATTCCTTTCGCCATGCCGAGGCCGGTCCGGTCGGCTGCCGCTGGGCCGATGGCTGGCACGCCTATCTCGGCTCGCCCGAGAAGGCCGCGCATCCCTATGCGACACCGGCCAATGCCTCGCGCCTGTCCGGGCTGCCGCCGGCGCTGATCGTCAGCGCCGAGGACGACCTGCTGCGCGACGAGAGCGTCAATTACGGGCTTCGGCTGCGGGCTGCCGGGGGCGAGGCGACGGTCCATGTCGTCGGCGGCCCGAGCCGTTGGCCGGAGGCTTTCGCGGAGGCGCCGCGGGACGGCTCCTGCCTCTGTTCGGCCTGCCAGAATGTAAGCGAGTTCTTCTCGATGACCGCGCCTCGCTAGGGCGCGCCGCCACCCCGACTTTCGAATTTCAGCTCCAGGAAGGAATGACCCATGATTCTGGGAACGATCCGTCACGCCCTGTTGGGCACCGCTCTGGCCGCCGGCGTTTCGCTCGCCGCGCTCGCCGTCGCCGTCCACGGTTCCGACAAGGCGCAGGGCGACACCGCACCGGCCGCGCCGCCGCCGACCCCGGTTTCCGTCGCCGTGGTCGAGCAGCGCGATCTCGTCAGCTGGGCCGAGTTCTCTGGCCGGCTCGAGGCGATCGAGCGCGTCGAAATCCGCTCGCGCGTCTCCGGCGTGGTCGAGCAGGTCCACTTCTCGCAAGGTGCACTAGTGAAGCAGGGCGACCTGCTCGTCAGCATCGACCAGGCGCCCTATCAGGCTGAGTTCGAGCGCGCCCAGGCGCAGCTGCTCGCGGCCGAGGCGCGCGTCGCGCTCGCCGCGAACGAGCATGAGCGCGGCCAGCGCCTGATGTCCTCGCAGAACGTCTCGCAGCGTGATCTCGACACGCGACTGAACGCGCTGCGCGAGGCGCAGGCCAATGAGCGCGCCGCCCGTGCTGCCCTGCAGTCGGCGCGGCTCAACCTCGACTACACCCAGATCCGCGCCCCGATCGGCGGCCGTATCGGCCGGCTGGAAGTCACCGTCGGCAATCTCGTCGCCGCCGGTGCCGCCGCGCCGCTGCTGACCACCCTGGTCTCGGTCGATCCGGTCTATGCCGGCTTCAGCGCCGATGAGGGCTCGCTGCTCAAGGCGCTGGCCACCCTGCCGGTCGAGCCCGGCAAGGCCCGCGATCTCAAGCGCATCCCGGTGCAGATGACGACCGCGGTCAACGAGGCCGCACCGGTCTCCGGCCATCTCAACTTCGTCGACAACGGCGTCGACGCGGCGACCGGCACGGTCCGCGTCCGGGCGATCTTCGACAATGCCGATGGCGCGCTGCTGCCGGGCCAGTTCGTGCGCCTGCGCATGGGCCAGGCCAGGAGCGAGCCGGCGCTGGTGATCAACGAGCGCGCCGTCGGCACCGACCAGAACAAGAAGTTCGTCTTCGTGGTCGGCAAGGACCAGAAGGCGCTGTGGCGCGAGGTCACGCTCGGCACCGCCGCGGAGGGCCTGCGCGTCGTCACCAGCGGGCTCGAGGCCGGCGAGCAGATCGTCGTCAACGGCCTGCAGCGCATCCGCCCGGGCGCGACCGTCGCTCCCGAGCAGGTGCCGATGGCCGAGCGCACCGAACTGAAGAAGCCTGCAACCGAACTCGCGCAGCGCTGAGCCACTGCCGTCATTGCGAGCGTAGCGAAGCAATCCAGGCATCGTAGCGCTCTGCCGCTCCTGGATTGCTTCGTCGGCTGAAGCCTCCTCGCAATGACGGGTGGAGCAGCACCCCCATTTCCCGCCCCGCCGGCCGCTTCGGGACCGGCGGGGCAGCCGCCTTGAAGGGGCACCCCCATGAACCTCTCGAAGTTCTTCATCGACCGGCCGATCTTCGCCGGCGTCCTCTCCGTTCTCATCCTGATCGCCGGCCTGCTCTCGCTGCGCGTGCTGCCGATCTCGGAATATCCCGAGGTCGTGCCGCCGACCGTGGTGGTGCGGGCCCAGTATCCCGGCGCCAATCCGCGCGTCATCGCCGAGACCGTGGCGACGCCGATCGAGGAGCAGATCAACGGCGTCGAGGGCATGCTCTACATGTCGAGCCAGGCAACGACCGACGGCGTGATGACGCTGAACGTCACCTTCCGCCTCGGCACCGACCCGGACAAGGCCCAGCAGCTGGTCCAGAACCGCGTCTCCCAGGCGGAGCCCCGCCTGCCGGAGGAGGTGCGCCGCCTCGGCGTCACCACCATCAAGAGCTCGCCCGACCTGACGATGGTGGTGCACATCACCTCGCCGAACGGCCGCTACGACATGACCTATCTGCGCAATTACGCCGTCCTCAACGTCAAGGACCGGCTGGCGCGCATCGACGGCGTCGGCCAGGTCCAGCTCTTCGGCTCGGGCGACTATTCGATGCGCGTCTGGCTCGACCCGCAAAAGGTCGCCGAGCACGGGCTCTCGCCCTCCGACATCGTCCGCGAGATCCGCGCCCAGAACGTCCAGGCCGCGGCCGGCGTCATCGGCGCCTCGCCGAGCGGCCCGGGGCTCGACCTGCAGCTCTCGGTCAATGCGCAGGGCCGCCTCGCCAGCGAGGAGGAGTTCGGCGAGATCATCGTCAAGACCGCCCCGAGCGGCGCCGTCGTCCGCCTGAAGGACATTGCGCGCATCGAGCTCGGCGCCGCCGACTACGCGCTGCGCTCGCTGCTCAACGGCAAGTCGGCCGTCGCCGTGCCGATCTTCCAGGCCCCGAACTCGAACGCCATCGCCGTGGCCGACCAGGTCCAGGAGACGATGCGCGAGATCAAGCAGAACATGCCGGAAGGCGTGGACTACTCGATCGTCTACGACACCACGCAGTTCGTCCGCGCCTCGATCAAGGCGGTGATCACCACGCTGCTCGAGGCGGTGGCGCTGGTCGTGCTCGTCGTCATCGTCTTCCTGCAGACCTGGCGCGCCTCGATCATCCCGCTCGCCGCGGTCCCGGTCTCGGTCGTCGGCACCTTCGCGGTGATGTATCTCTTCGGCTTCTCGATCAACGCGCTCTCGCTGTTCGGCCTCGTCCTGGCGATCGGCATCGTCGTCGACGACGCGATCGTCGTGGTCGAGAACGTCGAGCGCAACATCGAGAACGGGCTCTCGCCGCGCGAGGCGACCTACAAGGCGATGCGCGAGGTCTCCGGCCCGATCATCGCGATCGCGCTCGTCCTCGTCGCGGTCTTCGTGCCGCTCGCCTTCATCAGCGGCCTGACCGGCCAGTTTTACCGCCAGTTCGCTCTCACCATCGCGATCTCGACGGTGATCTCGGCGATCAACTCGCTGACGCTCTCGCCGGCGCTCGCCGCGCTGCTGCTGCGTGGGCACGACGCCCCCAAGGACGCGCTGACCCGCTTCATGGACAAGCTGTTCGGCTGGTTCTTCCGCGGCTTCAACCGCTTCTTCAACCGCTCCTCGCAGGCCTATGGCGTCGGCGTCGGCCGCATCCTGACCCGCAAGACGGCGATGATGGCGGTCTATCTCGTGCTGGTCGGCCTGACCGTGGTGCTCTTCCGCGCGGTGCCGTCGGGCTTCGTGCCGGGCCAGGACAAGCAGTATCTCGTCGGCTTCGCCCAGCTTCCCGACGCGGCGACGCTCGACCGCACCGAGGACGTCATCCGCAAGATGGACGAGATCGCGCTGAAGCATCCCGGCGTCGAGAACGCGATCTCCTTTCCCGGCCTGTCGATCAACGGCTTCACCAACTCGTCGAATGCCGGCATCGTCTTCGTCGGCCTGAAGCCCTTCGACCAGCGCAAGGACCCCTCGCTCTCGGGCAACGCCATCGCCATGCAGCTCAACAAGGAGTTCGCCGGGATCAAGGAGGCGTTCATCGCGATGTTCCCGCCGCCGCCTGTCCAGGGGCTGGGCACCATCGGCGGCTTCAAGCTGCAGATCGAGGACCGCGCCGGCCTCGGCTACAAGGCGCTCGACGAGGCGACCAAGGCCTTCATGGCCAAGGCAGCCGTCGCGCCCGAGCTTGCCGGCATGTTCTCGAGCTTCCAGGTCAACGTGCCGCAGCTCTATGCCGATATCGACCGCACCAAGGCGCGCCAGCTCGGCGTTCCCGTCACCGACGTCTTCGAGACGCTGCAGATCTATCTGGGATCGTCCTATGTGAACGACTTCAACAAGTTCGGCCGCACTTACACGGTGCGCGTCCAGGCCGATGCGCCTTACCGCGCCTATCAGGAGGACATCGGCAAGCTCCAGGTCCGCTCGAACTCGGGCGAGATGGTGCCGCTCTCGGCCGTGCTCAACGTGCGCACCGATGCCGGCCCCGAACGGGCGATGCGCTATAACGGCTTCCTCAGCGCCGACATCAATGCCGGCCCGGCCCCCGGCTTCTCCTCGGGCCAGGCGCAGGACGCCGTCACCCGCATCGCCGCCGAGACCCTGCCCAAGGGCTTCGCCTTCGAATGGACCGAGCTGACCTATCAGGAGATCCTGGCCGGCAATTCCGCGCTGCTCGTCTTCCCGGTGGCGATCCTGCTCGTCTTCCTGGTGCTGGCGGCGCAGTATGAGAGCCTGACCCTGCCGGTCGCGATCCTCTTGATCATCCCGATGGGCCTGCTCGCGGCGATGGCCGGCGTCTGGTGGAGCGGTGGCGACAACAACGTCTTCACCCAGATCGGCCTCGTCGTCCTGGTCGGACTATCGGCCAAGAACGCCATCCTGATCGTCGAATTCGCGCGCGAGCTCGAATTCGAGGGCAGGACGCCGGTAGAGGCCGCGATCGAGGCCAGCCGCCTGCGCCTGCGGCCGATCCTGATGACCTCGCTCGCCTTCGTCATGGGCGTGGTGCCGCTGGTGCTCTCGACCGGGGCGGGCGCCGAGATGCGCCAGGCCATGGGCATCGCGGTCTTCGCCGGCATGATCGGCGTCACCGCCTTCGGCATCTTCCTGACGCCGGTCTTCTACGTGCTGATGCGCAAGCTCTCGGGCAACAAGCCGCTGCGCCAGCATGGGGTGGAGGGTAAGGGGGAGCTTGCCGAGGCGGCTTAGGAGATTGCTGGCAGGGTTGCGCTTTGCGCGATCCTGCCGGTTCACGTCTCTGCCGACAGCCCTGTCATGCCGGAAGGCATGGCGGGGCTAAGCTTTATTGGGTTGGCTGCAATGGTGATGCCGTTCGGCCGTGACGTTTACAGCAACGCCAGGTTAGCGTGGGGCGCCGTAGACATCAGCCCACCGGTCGGAAACCGATGTTCACGCTTGCAGCTCAAGCTGCTTTGGCTGTCGTTGATTTCGGTCGAGGCGATACGGCGGACGTCGCCTACCAGATCTTGCGGTCGCGAGCGCCGATATGTGCAGCCCAATCGCCGACTGGGCTGCACACATCGTCTAGCTCACCATTTGTAGTTGACGCCCACCCGGACGAGGCCGGCTCCAGCGCTGCTATCGGTCGTCGCTGTATAGGTGCCCGCCGGAAGCGCCCCGCCTGGCGGGTTGACGAAGAATCTCGACTTCCTGCCCTCGCTGGTATCGAGGTAGAGACCTTCGAGCTTGACCGACCAGTTGTTGGTAAAGGCGTACTCGACGCCGCCGCCGATCGTCCAACCCACGTTGCTGGTGTTATTGCCCGTCAACGGGTTGCTGTTCAGGCCGCCATAGGCCAAGCCGCCCGTAATATAGATCAGCGTGCGGTCGAAGGCGTAACCGACGCGAGCGCGAACGGTTCCGAGATAGCCGCCGTCATCCTCTCCCCTGCCGCGCCACCAGTCGTAAGGCCCCCAGGCAACGCGCCCGCCGATATCGACGTACTGAATGTCTGTCTCCAGACCGTACACGATCGCGCCGGACTGCCAGTTATAGCCGATCTGCCCTCCGCCGACGAAGGACCCATCACCGCCGCCCCCTGACAGAATGCCGGACGAGGCAACCGTGGGCCCGGTGATGTGGACGTTGCGGGAGTTGGCCCACCCGACACCTGCGTTCAGGCCAATGTAGAAGCCCGCCCATGTGAAGACAGGCACGTACACGGGAGGCGCCTGTCGGACCGGGAGATCAGCCGAGTAGGCTGAGTTGGCTATACCGCTGGCAAGGACGACAGCGGCTAAGAGCTTTAAGCGCATAGTGTCTCCTCCGGCTTGTTGTTGCGTAGAAGGGATCTTCGCAGCTTGAAAGTGAACGACCATCCTGAACGCACCGCTAATACCTTGCGTTCGACGGAATGATGCCGGTAGTGAAATCGTGCATCAAATCGATACTTCACGCTCTTTTGATCGCGAATTCTGACGATCCCGGGGGAGTTCAACGTCGCCTAGGGTGCGGGCGATGGTGCGCAGCTGCCCGGCCTGGGAGGCGATGAACGCCAGGCGTGTCGGTGGGCGCCCGCCGGCATCGAGGCCTTGTATGGCTCGACCGGCGACTGCGCTCGTCGCGCCTTCGTGCATGGCGGGGCTCTCGCCGCGCGCGCTACAACGGCACATCGCCCTGGCCTCGTAGCGCCGGGCGGTCATGCGGAGGGTAGGGGACCGACCGGTCTCGTGCGGGATGAAGCGGATGCTTGGGCGCCAATTCGACTGCGGTGAAGCCGAAAGGCTGTCGCGCTGTCCAGCCACTCCGGCAGCGGCAATGATGCCCGAGCGCGGCGAGAGGGCAGGCCCTTGACCGGCATCGCATCGAGACGGAGGCGCAGAGGAACCATCGCGGCTGGTGCCGTGATCGCCGGTGCGTTCGCCTGCGCAGCACCCTCGTCCGCCTCGGCGCGCGAGCTGCGCCTTCGCTACGATGTCACGGTGCTGGGCGGAGTCTCTCTCGGCGAGATCGAAATGAAGGCGATGCTCGACCGCACCGGCTATCGCATCGAGATCCGCTCGCGGCCCTCCGGGGCGGCTCAGCTCGTCGGGGCCGCGGAGCAATCGGGCAAGGTGGAAGGTCGCTGGGGCCGCAGCGGCCCCGAGCCTCGGCTCTACAGCGCGAACGGCTCGTGGCGCGGCCGGACCTATATCAGTGAATTGCTCTATCAGCGGGGCTTGCCGACGATACGGCGGCAGGAGCCGTCGAACGAGGACCGCGAGGCCGTCCCGCCCGAACTGATCCGCGGCACGGTCGACTCGCTCTCCGGCGTTGCCGGAATGCTGAAGAAGGTGGCGGAGGCTGAAAGCTGCGACGGCTCGACGGCGATCTATGACGGCCGCCGCCGCTCGGTCGCGGTCATGACTTCGTCGGCGAAGGTTGAGGTGAGCGACCAGGGAGCGTTGAACGGCCGCGCTCTGAACTGCGGCTTCACCGTCCGAACGATCGCCGGCTTCCGGCATGACGATGATCGGCAGGCGGCGATGCGGCCCCTGAAGGGCTCGGTCCTGATCGCATTGCGCGAGGGCGGCGAGTTTCCGCTGCCCTTGCGCTTCGAGGTCGAAACGCGCTGGTTCGGAACGGTTGCGGTGCAGCTCGCCAGACCGCCTGTAGCAGCCGATTGAGAGCTAGCGATTGGCCGATTGGACCGACCGCGTCCTTGTCCGGCGGCGAGGCACGCAAAGCCCGAACTCCGGACCTGCTCCGCTTCATCCAAGGCTTACTCACTCCTGATCTGCAAACGCGCTGCGGTTGCTTTCCTCGCACTTTCTGATCTCGGCGTGGCCTCTGGTGCGTAGGCGCTCGGCCAGGGCAGGGGGCAGCAGAAAAATTCAGCTTCATCACCCTTTTGGGTGATGCATGCCGGTGCAGGAGGCGCCCAAGTCCGACCGATTTGTTCGGTCGTCACTTGGGGGGAGCCGGGACATCTCGCGCTGGGGCTGCGGATCGCAGCTTCGCGCGCCTGTTCCGGCTGGGGTTTCCGGCATGGATATCGGTGTCTACGTACAAGAGTATCTGCGCGCAGCGATCCGCCAACCGAAGCAATTCCTGGAGACCCGCCCGAAGCGCCTGTGCACGATCTGCGGCCACGAGGGACGTTTCCTCGATGTCGGCCCGCGCCCGGAAGCACGCTGTCCGAACTGCTCCTCCAAGGAGCGCGACCGGATCATGGGACTCTACCTGCGCAATAACGGCGTCGACATGAAGGACAAGAACCTTCTGCACTTCTCCGCCGAGCGACCGTTCTTCAGGCAGTGGAAGCACTATCCCGGCTATGTCGCCGGCGACATCAAGATCAGCAAGGTCGCGAACGCCGTGGTCGACATCACCGACATCAAGTTCGGCGATGGCCATTTCGACCATGTGATCTGCCACCATGTCCTCGAGCACGTGCCCAACGACGCCCAGGGCATCCGGGAGTGCTTCCGTGTCCTGAAGCCCGGCGGCACGGCATTCTTCTCGGTGCCCCTCGATCAATCCCGGGCCGAAACCTGGGAGCCGCCGCCGGAGATGTCGGCGGAGGAGGTCGAGAGCATCTGCGGCTGGGACCATGTCCGGCTCTATGGCCGCGACTTTCCCGACAAGCTCGCCGCGGTCGGCTTCAAGGTCGACGAAATCTCCTTCTCGCCGAAAGAGGGCGAGGACCATCGCTTGACGGAGACCCACGCGCTTGCCCCGCAGGGGCTCGATCGGATTTTCGTCTGCACGCGGTGATCGAAGACGTCTGAGCAACGTCGAACTGCTGCGCCGTTTGCTCAAGAGCGCGCCACTGCCCGCTTCGGCAGAGGCGTCGCTGTTGCTTATACTTGCACGTCTCGATACCGGCCCCGGCGATGCACGCAGGCGCACCTCGTTCGGTCCGTCGACATCGCGACGCCTGCCACCCTGAACGGTCGGAGGCAGGAGGCTTTGCGAGCCTGCCCTAGAGGTCGCCTGAGAACGCTTCCGAATTCCCTTGGCGGAAAGTCGAATTATCCGGCTTTGCAGCTGGCATTTTTCTTGCCACGTTCATGATGCTGCGGGCCGAAGTCTGCAGGGAATGTGGATCAAAAAAGGGGAGTTCGTGATGGGCATTCATGACGACGGAACTTTGGACGGCGCCACTCCCCAAAAAGACGAGGCGGCCCTGACCCTGGAGCGACGCAGCCTGTTCGGCCTCGGCCTCGCCAGCGCTGCGATCGGCGCGGCGGCGACCGGCCTCCTGACCCCGGCCTCGGCCCAGGCCCAGACGGCGGCGAAGAGCAAACTCCATATCGTCAAGGAACGCGGCAAGCTGATCGTCGGCACCGGCAGCACCAACCCGCCCTGGCACTTCCAGGATGCCAGCGGCAAGCTCGTCGGCATGGATATCGACCTAGCCAGGCTTCTGGCGAAGGGCCTGTTCGACGATTACGAGAAGGTCGAGTTCGTGCTGCAGGGCTCGGATGCCCGCATCCCCAGCCTCGTCACCGACAAGGTCGACATCGTCGTCCAATGGATGACGGTGACGCCGGGCCGGGCCCAGCAGGTCGAGTTCACCGTTCCCTATTATCGCGAGGGCGTCGGCCTGCTGATGCTGGCCCGCGGCGGCAAGTTCAAGAATTACGAGGAGCTGAAGGCGGCCGGCAAGGACGTCACCGTCGGCGGCATGCAGAACGTCTTCCTCGAGGAGTGGATCCGCAAGGCCCTGCCGCAGGCCAAGGTCGACGCCTTCGACAGCCCGGACGCAGCGATGCAGGCGCTCAATGCCCGCCGCATCGACGCCTCGATGCAGGACCAGTCGGCGATGCGCTGGCTGATGCAGCAGGCGCCCGGCCGCTTCGTCGATTCCGGCTTCGGCTGGATGCCGAACTCCTACGCCTCGGCCGTCAAGCCGGGTGACCCGATCTGGCTGAACTGGGTCAACACGGTCTACAAGGAGGCGATGATGGGCGTCGATTTCGACTACTTCGCCGCCTCCTACAAGAAGTGGTTCGGCATCGACCTGCCGATCCCGAAGGTCGGCTTCCCGCAGGAGTTCGCCTGATCCCGCATTCGCCTGATCGCAACGTGGCGATGGCGGGCCGGACACCCGGCCCGCCGCTTTCGGGAACATCGCGACAGCCATGATCGACTACCATTTCGACTGGTCCGTCATCGCGCGGAACTGGGACAAGCTGACCGACGCTCTGCTGCTCGGGCTCTGGCTGGCGGTGATCTCGCTGGCGATCGGCTGCATCATCGGCATCCTGACGGCCTATGCCCGGCTTTCCGGCAAGAAATGGCTTTCGGGGCCGGTCTGGGCCTATGTCGAGTTCATCCGCTGCACGCCGCTGCTGCTGCTGATCTTCTTTCTGTATTTCGGCCTGCCGGAATTCGATATCAACTTCCTAGACAAGACCGAGAGCTTCGTACTCTCGCTCTCGCTCTATGCCGGCGCCTACATGTCCGAGGTCTTCCGCGCCGGCCTCTCCTCGATCCCCAAGCAATATGTCGAGGCGGCCAAGGCGATCGGCCTGCGGCCCTGGCAGCGTCAGGCCTATGTCGTACTGCCGGTGATGTTCCGGATCACCCTGCCGGCGGTCAGCAACAACCTCATCTCGCTGTTCAAGGATACTTCGCTCGCGGCGGCGATCGCGGTGCCGGAACTGACCTTCATCGCAAGGCAGATCAATGCCAACACCTTCCGGGTCATGGAGGTCTGGTTGACGGCGAGCGCGCTCTATCTCGCCACCGCCTATCTCATCGCCTTCCTGCTGCGCCAGGTCGAGCGCCGCTACGCCTCGATCCGCTAGAGCAGGATGCGAAAAAGTGGAAACCGGTTTTTTGCAGCAATCCTGCTCTAAACTCTTAGAATCGGTCATGTTTTATGATTTTGGATCGACTCGATCCAAAATCATCGTGATCTAGGAGCCGGCGATGGATTTCTCGATGGCTCCCGGCACCTTCTGGTTCGAGGCATGGCAGGCACGCGCCTCGCTGCTCTCCGGCCTGGGCGTCACCTTGCTGAGCTCGGCGCTGAGCATTGTGATGGCGACCGTCTGCGGCGTCCTGATGGGTGTCGCGCTGTCCTATGGCTGGTGGTGGCTGAGGCTGCTGGCCAGGCTCTATGTCGACCTGATGCGCGGCATCCCGGTGCTCGTGCTGATCCTGTTCACCTATTACGGGCTCGCCCTGTTCGGCGTGAACGTCGCCGCCTTCTGGGCCGGGGTGATCGCGCTCGGCGCTTTCGCCACCGCCCATGTCGCCGAGAATTTTCGCGGGGCGGTCGAATCCGTGCCGGCGGGGCAGATGGAGGCCGCGAAGGCGATCGGCCTGACCTTCGGCCGGCGCCTGTATTATGTGATCCTGCCGCAGGCGTTCCGGCGCATGCTGCCGCCCTGGGTCAATACCGGGCTCGAGATTGTCAAGGGTACGACGCTGCTCTCGATCATCGGCGTGGTCGAACTGCTGCTCGCGGCCCAGCAGCAGATGGCCCGCAACTACATGATCGTCGAGTTCTACATGCTGACGGTAGTTCTCTACCTGATCATCAACTTCACGCTGGCGCAGCTCGGCGCGCTGCTGGAACGCAAGACCTCCTATCTGCGCTACTGAACGGGATGCGACTGCCGATGACCGAGCCAGCCCTGCTCCAGGCCACCAATGTCCGCAAGCATTTCGGCGAGATCGAGGTGCTGAAGGGGATCAACCTCACTGTCAGGCAGGGGCAGGTGGTGTCGCTGATCGGCGCCTCCGGCTCCGGCAAGACCACCTTCCTGCGCTGCGTCAACCTCCTCGAGGAGCATGATGGCGGCGAGATCCTGCTCGACGGCGACCCGATCGGCTACCGGATGGTGGGCGAGACCCGCAAGCGCCTGAGCGAGACGAAGATTTCCGCCCAGCGTGCCCGTATCGGCATGGTCTTCCAGCAGTTCAACCTGTTCCCGCATTTGACCGCCGGCCAGAACGTCATGCTCGGCCTGACTAAGGTGCAAGGCAAGAGCGCCGCCGAGGCCAAGGAGATCGCCGAGCACTGGCTCGGCCGCGTCGGGCTCGCGGAGCGCCGCGACCACTACCCCTACCAGCTCTCGGGCGGCCAGCAGCAGCGCGTCGCGATCGCGCGTGCGGTCGCCATGCAGCCGCGGCTCCTGCTCTTCGACGAGGTCACCTCAGCGCTCGACCCGGAGCTGGTGGCCGAAGTGCTCGGCGTGATGCAGGCACTCGCTGAATCCGGCATGACCATGCTGCTGGTCAGCCACGAAATGCTCTTCGTCCGCGAGGTCTCGCACCACGTCCTGTTCCTCGACCAGGGCCGGGTCGCGCAGGAGGGCAAGCCCTCCGAGGTCTTCGACAATCCGAAGAACGAGCGCCTGCGCAGCTTCCTCGGCCGCTTCCACGGCATCTTCAGCCGCTGAGGCGCCCGGGGCGGACCTTCACGACAACGCCCGTCATTCCGGCCGCAGCGAAGCGGAGCGCCGGAGGCTATCGTAGGGCGCTGACGCGCCTGGCTCGCGCTCTGCGATGGCCTCCGTGGCCGCGCGGCTTCGCCGCCGTCCGGAATGACGGCGACAATCTGGAAAAGCGGGCGTCAGGACCCGCTCGCCTTCACATGCGGCCGGAGCACGCCCTGTTCGGCGAAGGTGCTGCGATTGCTCTCCTTGCGCTTCTTGATCTCGGCGCGGGCGACGGTGCGCAGATGCACCTCGTCAGGCCCGTCAATGAAGCGCAATGCCCGGCCCCAGCTGTAGATGAAGGCGAGCGGCGTGTCGTTGGAGAGCCCGCCGGCGCCGAAGACCTGCATCGCACGGTCGGCGATCTTGGTCTGCAGTCTGGCAGCCACGACCTTGATCGCCGAAACCTCGGTGCGCGCGGCCTTGTTGCCGTGCTTGTCCATCATCCAGGCGGCGCGCAGGCAGAGCAGGCGGGCTTGGTCGATCTCCATCCGTCCCTCGGCGATCCAGTCCTGGACATTGGCATAGTCGGAGAGGTGGCGGCCGAAGGCCTTCCGCTCCAGCGCGCGCTCGACCATCAGTTCGAGCGCCACCTCGCACTGGCCGATCGTGCGCATGCAATGGTGGATGCGCCCCGGCCCGAGCCGCGCCTGGGCGAGCGCGAAGCCTGCTCCTTCCTCACCGAGCAGGTTGGCCGCCGGCACGCGGACATTGTTGAAGTCGGTCTCTGTGTGGCCTTCGATCGAATAATGGTTCAGCAGCGGCAGGTTGCGCATCACGGTGAGGCCGGGAGCGTCCATCGGCACGATGATCATGCTGTGGCGCTTGTGCGGATCGGCGTCCGGCGCCGTATCCGAGAGGCCCATGACGATGCAGAGCTTCGCCTTCGGGTGCAGCGCGCCGGTCGTCCACCATTTGCGGCCGTTGATGACGTAATCGTCGCCATCGCGGATGATCGTGGTCTGGAGATTGGTCGGGTCAGAGGAAGCGACGCCCGGCTCGGTGATCCCGACGCAGGAGCGGATCTCGCCGTTCAGCAGAGGGTTCAGCCAGCGTTCGCGCTGTTCCGGCGTCGCGAACATGTGCAGGATTTCCATGTTCCCGGTGTCGGGGGCGTTGCAGTTGAACACCTCCGACGACCAGAAGATCCGGCCCATGATCTCGGCGAGCGGGGCATATTCGAGATTGCTGAGCCGCGTTCCCGGCTCGCCTTCCTTCAGCGCCGGCAGGAACAGGTTCCAGAGCCCGGCGGCCCTGGCCTTCTGCTTGAGGCCGTCGATCAGGGCGCTCGGATAGCGCCCAGCCTCGACCTCATGCTTCCAGGCGGCGTCGGCCGGCTGGATATGGGCGTCCATGAAGTCCTGCAGCTTCGCGCGCAGCTCCTCGACCCTGGCCGAATAAGCGAAATCCATGGTGTTTCTCCTCGAACCTAAGGCGTCATGCTCGGGCTTGGCCCGAGCATCTCAGACCGGAGGAGGCGCCATTCAGCGCCTTCCGGTCCGGAGTTTCTCGGGTCTGCGCTTCGCTCCGTCCGAGAATGACAACAAGAACGAACCTAGACGTCATTGCGCTCGATCACGCTCGCGGCACGTCGCGCGAAGCTTTCGGCCATCGCGCCGACCGCGACCGCGTTCTCGGCGGCCGCGTTTCCGGTCTTCGCCCGCGCGGCGATGCCGTCGAGGATGACGGCGAAGCGGAACAGCGAGAAGGCGATATGGAAGCGCCCCGGTCCCCGCGCCCGGCCGGCGGCGGCGCAGTAGCGGTCGATGTACTCTTCCTGCGTCGGTATGCCGAGAGCCTCGCGGTCGAGCCCGACGATGCCGGCATACATGTCCGGCGTCGAATGCCAGGGCAGGCAGGAGAAGGCGACATCCGAGAGCGGGTGGCCGAGCGTCGAGAGTTCCCAGTCGAGCACGGCGACGACCTTTGGCTCCGCGGGCGCGAACATCAGATTGCCCATCCGGAAATCGCCATGGACGATGGTGGTGTCCGGCGTCTCGTCGAGATTTGCGCCGAGCCAGTCGATGGCGCGGTCGATTGCGGGGATGTCCTGCGTCTTGGTTTCCCGCCATTGCCGGCCCCAGCGCGCGAGCTGGCGGGCATAGTAATTCCCTGGCTTGCCGAAATCGGCGAGGCCCGCAGCCTGCCAGTCGAAGCCGTGCAGCGCGGCCAGCGTCTCCGCCATGGCGAAATACATCGCCCGGCGATCGGCCGGCGCGACGCCGGGGAGGGCGGTCTCGTGGAAGACGCGGCCTTCCAGCCGCTCCATCAGATAGAACGGCGTGCCGACGACATCGTCCGCCTCGTGCAGCAGCAAGACCGGCGGCACCGGCACGGCGGAGCCCGCGAGCGCCTTCAGGATGCGGTACTCGCGCTCGACCGCATGGGCCGAGGGCAGGAGCGGCCCCGGCGGCTTCTTGCGCAGGACGAGGCGCGTGCCGGCGTCGGGATAGGAGACGAAGAAGGTCGGGTTCGACTGGCCGCCGCTGATCCGCTCCAGTTCGAGCTTGCCGGCGGCGCGGCCGGGCAGGGCGGAACGCAGGAAGGCGTCGAGCCGGGCGGGATCGAATTCGGGGGGAGCGGAGGCAGGGCCGGCTGACATGGCGGGCATATTCGGGGGCGTGCCGGGGAAGGTCAACGCGCAAGCGCGCTCAGTCCGGCTCTCCGGTTTTGAGCCTGACCACCGAGACCGAGCAGAGCGCTTCGGCGACGACCTTGGTCGAGACGCTGCCGAGATGGCGGCGCACGGCCGAGGAGGAGCGGGCGCCGACGACTATATGGTCGATGTCGTTGCGCTCGGCATGGCGCAGGATCGCATCGGCGGCGCTGACGGCCTCGATGACGTGATAGCTCACCCGTTCCTCCGGCAGGTGCAGCGGCCGTGCCCAGTCCTTCAGCGCCACCAACCGCTTGATGTAGAGCGAGCGGCCCTCGTCATCGACGGTCTTGGTCTCGCCGATGATCTCGGTGCGCAGCACGGTAACGCAGGCGAGCCAGGAATCCTCGCGCGCCGCGAGCAGGCGGCTGGTCTCGGCCAGGATCGCGCCGGCGAGCGGCCCTTCGCCCTCGGAGAGGTCGACCGCCGTCAGGATGATCGACGGGCCGGCCTTGCGGCGGGCCTGAGTCGGCGCGCCGGTGACCTCCTGCTCGTCGCGTTTCTGGAACAGGGCGACGAGGCGTTGCCAGAGCCCGTGCGGCCGCTCGTGCCGCCGGCGCGCCACCGTGACCTGCTCGGGATGGCGCAGGTCGAAGGCGAGCTTGCTGGCATCGGCATAGCGCCGGCTGCGATCGACCTCGAGGCAGCGCCGCACGATCTCCTCGAGCCAGGCGGGCGCCTCCGGATAGACGCTCCTGAGCGGCTTCGGCTGATGATAAAGCCGGCGCTTCATGCCGGCGACGGTCTGCGGCCGGCCGAAGGGCTCCTCGCCGCAGGCCATCTGGTAGAGCAGGCAGCCCAGCGCGAAGAGATCGCTCGCCGGGTCGGAGCGGTCGCCCAGCACCTGCTCGGGCGCGATATAGGCGGCGGTGCCCATCGGCATGGTGCTCTCGGCGCCGAGCAGGTCCGGCAGCTCGGCATGATGCGCCAGCCCGAAATCGAGCAGCACCGCCCGGTTCCCGACCATCATCACGTTCTCGGGCTTGAGATCGAGATGCACCACGCCCTGCCGGTGGAGTTCGGCGAGGGCGACGGCGATCGCCTCGCCGGTGCGCGCGATCTCGGCGGCCGGCAAGGGTGCCCGGCGCATGATCTCCGCCAGGCTCGTGCCGGCGACGAACTCCATGGCGATATAGGGCGTGCGGGCGAGATCGCCGGCGGCGACGAAGCGCGGCACATGCGGGCCGGCGAGCCGGCGATGGATCAACGCCTCGGCCTCGTAGCCCAGGATTGCCGAGACGTCGTCGCCCGGGTCGAAGAACGGGATCTTGAGCACGAGCGGCGCCGCCTCGTCCGGATGGCTGGCGCGCCAGAGCGTCGCCATGCCGCCGGCCTTCAGCTTTTCCGTCAGCGTGAAGCCGTCGATCACCGTGCCCGCCTGCGGCCTCTCCATTCCGGTTCTCCCTCAGCGGCCGATGAGCAGGCGCATGCCGAGCCATTCCGGCAGTCCGGCGGCGGCGATCTTGCGGGCGGTCGCCTGCATGTCATAGGGCACGCGAACCATCGTCACCTCGGCGAGATCGGTGTCGAGCAAGGCGAAACAGGCCGCCGGGTCGCCATCGCGCGGCTGGCCGACGGCACCGACCACAAGCACGTGCCGCCGCAGCGCCGAGAGCGGCGCGGCGAGGTTGCGGCGCGGCGTGAACTTCACCGGCTCGCGGCCCGGCCTGGCGTAGAACAGTGCCGGGATATGGGTGTGTCCGCAGATGATCAGCGGGGCTTCGCTGGCGGCGAGGCATTGTCCGGCAGCATGAGCGTCCGTGACATAGGGCCAGTCGGCCGGCGTCCGCGCGCTCGCATGGACGAAGAGCGTGTCGCCGATCGTCACTGAGAACGGCAGCGCCGCCAGGAAGCCGCGCTGCTCCGGCGAAAGCTGCGCGCGCGTCCATAGGGCTGCTTCACGGGCATGTGGCGTCATGCCGACGGGTCCGTGCACTGCGGCCTCGTCATGGTTGCCGAGGATGCAGAGCGCGCCGGCCGAGACGAGCCTGGTCGCCATATCGACGGCGAAGCCGGGATCGGGTCCGTAGCCGACGATGTCGCCGAGCAACACGAGCCGGTCCGGCCGCAGATGGCTCACCGCCTCCAGCACCGCCTCCAGTGCCTCGCGGTTCGCGTGGATGTCCGAGAGAACGGCGATGCGCATGTCGGGCGAGGCGGGTCCGCTGGTCTTGGCCTATCTGGCAGCGCGAATGCCGGCTTGGCCAGTGCGCCTTTCGGCTCAGGCGGCCGGGCACGGGTTGATCGTGCAAGCTGCGGCTGCGATACTGCCCGCACCATGATGATGTTCGCAGTTTTCGATCTCGCCTGACCTTCGTGCGGGCCTGAGGCGCCAAAGGCGCTCCGGCACCGCGAACGGACGCGCCTTGCGTCCGGAGGTCCTTTGCCAGCCTGCCCGCGCGGCGGGCGTCTTGGCTGGCCGCTATCGAAAGACGTCAATCAATGGCTCACCCTGAATCCGATGCACGCGTCCTCGACGACGCGCAGATCGCCCATTTCGTGGAACGCGGCTTCGTCCGCATCGACCATGCCTTCCCGCCTGAGCTCGCCGAAGCGGCACGCGCCATCCTCTGGCGCGATCTCGGCTGCGATCCCTGCGATCCCGCGAGCTGGACGAAGCCGGTCATTCGGCTCGGCATGTACAGCGACGCACCCTTCGTCGCGGCGGCGAACACCCCGCGCCTGCAGGGCGCCTTCGATCAGCTCGTCGGCGCCGGGCGCTGGCTGCCCTGCCGGGCCATGGGCACCTTCCCGGTGCGCTTCCCTTCGCCGGAGGATCCGGGGGATGCCGGCTGGCATGTCGATGTCAGCTTCGGCTTCGACGATCCGGATTTCATGAACTGGCGCGTCAATCTCGCCTCGAAGGGCAGGGCGCTGCTGATGCTTTTTCTGTTCTCGGACGTCGGCGAGGAGGACGCGCCGACGCGGATCCGGGCGGGCTCGCACCATGACATCGCTCGCCAGCTCGCGCCCGCGGGCGAGGCCGGCTTGTCGCTGCGGGTGCTCGTCGCCGACGGCTTCGCCGGCAGTGCCGCGCGCGAGGAAGTGTTGGCGACGGGGCAGGCCGGCACGGTCTATCTCTGCCATCCTTTCCTGGTGCATTCCGCGCAACCGCATCGCGGTACGAGGCCGCGCTTCCTGGCGCAGCCGCCCTTGCTGCCGCGCGAGCCGTTGAGGCTCGACCGGGAGGATGGCGCCTACTCGCCCGTCGAGGCCTCAATCCGGCAGGCGCTCTGACGCTGCGACATGTCGCCCCTGGGTCTGTCCGGAAGGACAGGGTGACAGTTCGCGCCCGGCGAGGCTAGTCTTTCGCCGGGCGCTGACCCGCGGTCTCGCAAAAGGAGCCGATTTGGAAGCCAACCCGAACCCCGACGCGAAGGAGCCGCAGTCGGACGATGTTTCGTCGCCTGCGAAGGCTGCGCCGCGCGAAGTGGAACTCAAGCTTGCCGGTTCGGCCGAAGCGCTGGCGACCCTGCGCGATGCCGAACTGATCGCACGGCACGCCCGCAATCGCGGCGTCGTGCGCCGGCTCGAGGCGGTCTACTACGACACGCCGGATCGCCTGCTCGACCGCAATGGCTTCTCCCTGCGGGTACGGCGCAGTGGCCGGCGCCATGTCCAGACCGTGAAGCGCGCCAATAAGTCGGGTGACCCGCTGGCGCGTGACGAGTGGGAAGTAAACCTGCCGGACGAGAAGCTCGACCTTGGCCTGCTGCCGCTGGCGGAAATCGGCGAGCCGCTCGTCTCCCTGCCAGCCACGTCGCTCGCGCCGGCCTTCGCCACCAAGGTGCGCCGCCGGGTTCAGAAACTCGATTTCGGCGGCGCCGAGATCGAACTAGCGCTTGACGATGGGGCGATCGAGATCGCCGACAGTCGCTTGCCGCTCTGCGAGGTCGAGCTTGAACTGAAATCGGGCGAGGCGGCGGCGCTCTACGAGTTCGGGCACGCACTGCTCGACATCGCGCCCTTGCGAGTCGAAACCGCGAGCAAGGCGGCGCGCGGCTGCCGGCTCGCCTTCGACCTGCCCTTGCAGGCGCAGAAGGCAAAGCCCGTTGCGCTCGCGGCGGGTGACAATGTCGATGCCGCCATCGCGACGATCCTCGGCAATGGCTACCGCCACCTCATCGCCAATCTCGGCCCGGCCGCTGCCGGTGGTCTGCCCGAGGCGGTTCACCAGATGCGGGTTTCGTTGCGCCGCCTGCGCACCGCCTTCTCGCTGTTCGGACGCGAGCTGGCGCCGCCGGCGCTGGAGCCGATCGCAGCGGAGGCCAAGCGCCTTGCGCATGTGCTCGGCCCGGCCCGCAACTGGGACGTCTTCATCACGCAGACATTGCCGGACATCACCGCCGAAGGGCTGACCGACATCGACCTTTCGAGCCTGCAGGAAGCGGCGCTGCCGATGCAGGCGGAAAGCTATGCCGCCGTCCACGCCGCGCTCGCCAGCCGGAGGGTCAACCGCTTCCTCCTTGCTTTCGGCGTCCTGATCGAGCGACGCGGCTGGCGCAACGGCATCGCCAGCGAGGCGCTGACGGTCCTGGCCGAGCCGGTCGGCGCCTTTGCCGGGCGGGTGCTGGCGCGCAGCCACCGCAAGGCGCTGCGGCGCGGCCGGCATTTTGCCAAGCTGGTGCCGGAAGCCCGCCACGAGCTCCGGCTGTCGCTGAAGAAGCTGCGCTACACGATCGAGTTCTTCCTGCCGCTCTATGCCGAGCAGCCGGCCGCCCGCAAATATCTCGCCCGCCTGGAGAAGCTGCAGGAGGTTCTCGGCGCGGCCAACGACGTCGCGACGACGCAGCCCTTGCTTGCCGAGCTGCGGCGCGGCGAGCCCCGGCCGGAGCTGGACTTCGCGGCCGGTGCGGTCCTCGGCTGGCAGCGCCGGCATGAGCTCGACGCCAGCCGCAAGCTCTTGAAGCGCTGGCGGGAATTCGCGGCGGCGAAGCCATTCTGGAACTGAGCTTGCCCAGTCCGCAGCCTCCGGCATTGCCCGCAGGCGCACGCCGCATGCCAGGTCGCCACATGAGCGGCTATCGTTTGTGGCCTGCCCGGCGTCACAGGGCAGGGTGCTTTGTCTTGGGAGGACGAGAATGAACGACGTTGCCGCCTTGCCGCGCGTGACCTACTCCAACATCGCCGAGGACTTTTCCGGCGTTCACGCGCATTTCGGCAAGGTCATCGCCGACGTGCGCGGCCGGCAACTGGACCTGGAACGGCCGAACCATGTCGGCGGGCGCGACAGCACGGAAGGCGCCGCCTATGACGCCCCGTGCCCGATCGACCGCAGGCTCAGCCTCGGGACATTCTTCGCCGCCGCGCCGCGGCAGGTGGACAGCGCCGTCGCAGCCGCCAGGGCGGCGCAGCGCGGCTGGCGCGATCTCGGCTGGCCGCGCCGCGTCGCGCTGGCGCGTGCTGCGGCCGACCTGCTGGAAGCTCGCAAGTTCGAAGCCGCCGCAGCCTGCCTGCTCGAAGTCGGCAAGTCGCGGATGGAGGCACTCGGCGAGGTCGAGGAGGCGATCGACCTGATCCGCTTCTACGCCGGCGAGATGGAGGCGAATGACGGTTTCCGACGCGATCTGGCGCGAGCCAATCCACGCGAGGAGACCTTCGACGTGTTGCGTCCCTACGGCGTCTTCGCCGTGATCGCGCCGTTCAACTTTCCGGTCGCGCTCTCGCTCGGCATGTCGATCTGCGCGCTTCTCGCCGGCAACACGGTCGTATTCAAGCCGAGCCCGATGGCGGGCCTGACCGGGCGCCTGCTCACCGATTGCCTGGTCGAGGCCGGCTTGCCCGCCGGCGTCTTCAACCTGATCTGCGGCGGCGCCGAGACCGGCGCGGCACTCGCCGCTCATTCCGGCATCGACGGCATCGCCTTCACCGGTTCGCACGCGGTCGGCATGCGCATGCTGCGCGAATTCGGTTGCGGCGGCCGGCATGCGCGCCCGGTGCTGGCCGAGATGGGCGGCAAGAACCCGACCTATGTCGCCGCTTCCGCCGATCTCGATACCGCCGTCTCCGGCGTGCTGCGCTCGGCTTTCGGCTTGCAGGGGCAGAAGTGCTCGGCAGGCTCGGTCGTCTTCCTGCATGAGACGCTGGCCGACCCCTTCCTCGACCGTCTCGCTGCCGCCGCAGACGCCCTCGTCGTCGGCGATCCCTGCGAGCGCGAGAGCTTCATGGGGCCGCTGATCAGCGAGGCCGCGCTGGAGCGCTTCGAGACGTCGCGGATGCAGGCGAAGTCGGCCGGCGGCACGGTCCATGGCGGCGAGCGGCTGACCGGCGGGCTTTACGATCACGGCGCCTATGTCCGGCCCGCGATCGTCACTGGCCTGCCGGACGATCATGCCCTGCATCGCGACGAGCTTTTCATGCCCTTCCTGACGGTCAGGACCTTCAGCGATCTCGGCAATGCGATCGCGCGCGGCAATGCCGTGCCCTACGGCCTGACCGCCGGCGTCTACACGGGCGAGCCGGCCGAGCTGGAGGAATTCCTCGAGACCGCCGAGGCCGGCGTGCTCTATGCCAATCGCGCCAGCGGCGCGACGACCGGCGCCTGGCCGGGCATCCAGACCTTCTGCGGCTGGAAGGGCTCCGGCACCGGCTCGAAGGGCGGGCTCGGCACCTGGTACCTGCCGCAGTTCATGCGCGAGCAGAGCCACACGATCATGCGGTAGCTCGCCGCGCGTCCTCCGGGGCGTGAATGAGGCGATGTTCGAGGCGGGCCGGGGAAGCCCGCCTCTGCAGATGTTCAGGCGGCGTCGAGCCCGTAGAGCGAGTGCAGCGTGCGCACCGCGAGCTCGGTATAGGCGGCGTCGATCAGCACCGAGAACTTGATCTCGGAGGTGGTGATCGCGCGGATGTTGATGCCCTTCTCGGCGAGCGCGCGGAAGGCGCGCGCCGCGACGCCGGCATGGCTGCGCATGCCGACGCCGATGGCCGAGATTTTCACCACTTCCGTCGCGCCCTGCAGAGACTGATAGGCGATGGTCTCGTGCTTCGATTCGAGCAGCGCCTTGGCCCGCTCGAAATCGCCGGTCGGCACGGTGAAGGTGATGTCGGTGGTCGCCTGGTCGTCGGAGACGACCTGGATGATCATGTCGACATTGATGTTGGCATCGGCGAGCGGGCCGAAGATCGCCGCGGCGACGCCGGGCTTGTCGGCCACGCGCCGGAGCGTGATCTGGGCTTCGTCGCGCGAGAACGCGATGCCGGTGACGATCTGCTGTTCCACGATATCGTCCTCGTCGCAGATGAGGGTGCCTGGATTGGGGTTGTCTGGGTCGTCGAAGGAGGAGCGGACATAGGTCGGCACGCGCTGGACCATGGCGATCTCGACCGAGCGCACCTGCAGCACCTTGGAGCCGAGCGAGGCCATTTCCAGCATCTCCTCGAAGGAGACCTTGTCCATGCGGCGGGCCTTGGGCACGACGCGCGGATCGGTGGTGTAGACGCCGTCGACATCGGTGTAGATGTCGCAGCGATCGGCCTTGAGGCCCGCAGCGAGCGCGACCGCGCTGGTGTCCGAGCCGCCACGACCGAGCGTGACGATGCGGTGGCTGCGCGGGTTGATGCCCTGGAAGCCGGAGCAGACCGCGATCTCGCGGTTGCGGTCGAAGCCTGCGACGATGCCGGCGCCGTCGACGCTCTCGATCCTGGCCGCGCTGTGCGCGTCCGAGCCGTAGATCGGGATCTGCCAGCCCTGCCAGGATCGCGCGGGCATGCCCATCTCCTGCAGCGCGAGCGCCATCAGGCCGGAGGTGACCTGCTCGCCGGAGGCGACGACGACATCGTACTCTGCCGGGTCGTAGTTCGGCGCGGCCTCCTTGGCCCAGGCGACGAGCTCGTTGGTCTTGCCGGACATGGCGGAGACCACGACCGCGACCTCGTGGCCCGCGTCGAACTCGCGTTTGACGTGGCGGGCCGCGTTCTTGATACGCTCCACGGTGGCGACGGACGTGCCGCCGAATTTCATCACCAGACGGGCCATGACATCCAAAGGCTTTCGAGACTGCCCCGGCGCGGGCCGGGACGAAACGTCCCCTCGCGCCGGGCGAAGGGCCGGTGTAGATGACGGCCAGCGCCGAAAGTGTCAATGCGGCCGGCGCGCCACCGGCGTAAACGGGGAGACAAGGCGATGAGCGCAGCGGCGCGCGAAGGCTCGACGATCGATCCGGCAGAGGTCGCCCGCTTCGATGCCATGGCCAGGAGCTGGTGGGACCCGAAGGGCCCGATGGCGGTGCTGCACAAGTTCAACCCGGTGCGCCTCGCCTATGTCCGCGATCTTGCTTGCGAGCATTACGGCCGCGATCCGAAATCGCTGCGGGCGTTGGAAGGGCTCGATGTCGTCGATATCGGCTGCGGCGGCGGCGTGTTGTCCGAGCCGCTGGTGCGCCTGGGCGCCAAAGTGACGGGGCTCGATCCCGCCACTGGCAACATCGCGGTGGCACGCGCCCATGCCGAGAAATCCGGGCTCGCCATCGATTATCGCGACGAGACCATCGAGGCCGTGGTCGCCTCCGGCCGGCGCTTCGACATCGTGCTCGCCATGGAGGTGGTCGAGCATGTCGCCGATGTCGAGGCCTTCGTCGCCGCCTGCTGCGCCGCTGCCAAGCCCGATGGCCTGCTGGTGATGGCCACCCTGAACCGTACCCTCAAATCCTGGGCGCTCGCCATCGTCGGCGCCGAGTACATCCTGCGCTGGCTGCCGCGTGGCACCCATGACTGGGAGAAATTCGTGACGCCGGACGAGCTCGAGGCGGCGATAGCCGCAGGCGGCTTCGCGCCGTTCTCGCGCCAGGGCGTTGCCTACAACCCGCTCGCCGACCGCTGGTCGCTCTCGGCCGACATGGACGTCAACTACATGCTGGCGGCGCGCGCCGCGGCCTGAGCCGTCAGCCTGCGAGCCGGGCGTCGAGCGCTGCGATATCCCTGACGAACCAGAGCGCCTGGCCCTGGTTGCTCTCATGGACGAAGTCGCGGAGTGCCTTGCTCTGCGCGCATTGGGGCGAGATGTCGCCGACGATCGCCAGGCGTATCCGGTAGTTGACGAATTTCTGGGCGACCTCGCCGGCAAGCCGCGTCGCGAGCTGGAAGAAGGCGGGATCGAGCCGCGCAACGGGGATCGCCACCATCGTCGCCTCGGCCGCCCAGGCGGCGCCGAGGAAGTCGTTGGCGTCGCGCTCGCTGGCGAGCAGTGGACCGTCTTCCGCGCAGATCAGCACATGCGTGCCGTGAAGCTCTCGAATCATGTCCATGGCAGCGGTATCGCCGGGGCTTCGATCCGGGGCAAGCGCCGCTTCCGGGCCGGCGCAGACGGCGTTCCCTGCTGCATCATGTCTCTAAGAGGCCGCTTCGCCTGCGCGGGTGAATGAAGAACATCGCAGGGCTAGGACCGAAAGGAAGCTTTGGTAGAGGCGCCGGACACTGTGCGCCGTGTCAGGTTTTCCAAGAAGTATGGTGCATCCCCTCGGGATGCGGTTAGGTTTCATGGAGTCGCTCTTGCGCGGCCCGGATATGGAGACAGGACACTGGCGAGCGCGGCATGCTGAAGGAGACCATGATCGAGCCTGCCGAGCGGGATTTGACTGATCTGATCTATGCCGCTCTGCTCGGCGAGAGATCGTGGCAGGACTTTCTCGACCGGCTGAATGCCCTGATCCCGGGCGGCGTCTCGACCCTGTTCTTCCATGACGAGAAATCGGGAGAAGGCGGTATCTCCCTGGCGGCCGGGCTCGATGCCGACACGGCGCGCGACTATGCCGCCCACTATGTCGGCCTGAACCCGTGGATGCACAATGTCGCGCGCACGCCGCTCGGCACCGGAATCATCGGGGAGCGCATCGTTCCGCGCGACGAGTTCGTCAGGACTGAATATTACGCCGACTTCCTGCGTCGCCGCGAGATCGAGGCCGGAGTCGGGGTGACGCTTTGGCGCGAGGAAGCCTGCTCGTTCCTGCTCAGCACCCTGACGGCGCGCATCGACCCCGACGCGAACCAGCAGGTCGCCGACTTGCTGACTCGGCTGACGCCGCATCTGACCCGAGCCTTCCGTTATTATCGTACCGGCCGGTTCGACGGAGCGCTCGCGCAGTTCGGCGGCTCGCTGCTGGAATCGCCTGATGTCGGCGTCATCGTGGTCGGGGAGGGCATGGTGGTGCGGGCGGCTTCGCCGCGGGCTGAAGCCTTGCTCTCATCGGGAGCAGTGGTTGGGCTGACGGCCATGGGGAGGTTGCGGCTGCGGGATGAGGCGGCCGCGATGCTGCTGAAGCAGATGCTCGCGCGCGACTATGCCGGCCCGCGTTCCCTCAGCACGCATCTCGGCGCCTACAGGCTGACCCTGGTCAAGGCGGAGGCCGAGGGTGCCACAGGCTACTTTTCCGGGCTTGCCGCGACGCTGATCATCGAGGAGGCGCGCCCCGCCGGCGCTCCGGACATGGGCTGGCTGGCGCGCCGCTACGGGCTGACGCGCGCCGAGACGCGGACCGTGGAAGGCATCGTCGCCGGGCTGACGCCGATCCAGGTCGCCGAGAGCAGGGGCATCGGGCTCGAGACGGTGCGGGCGCAGCTCAAGGCCGTCTACGCGAAGACCGATGTCAACAGCCAGGCCGGCCTCGTCCGGATAGCATTCGGCTTTCCGCCGCCGCGATAACGCCGCGGGCGCAATCGACTATGGCCTCGGAAACCTCGCCTCAGACGGTGTCGAGCCGATGTCGACCGTTTTTGTTGCAATGCGGAATAATTCCATAGGAGTATGGCGCGATGCAGCATCGAGCGTCATGATCGCCGGCAACGCCACCGAAAACAGGCGTGGCGACAAGGGAGAAAGCGAATGTCGAAGCCGCAACCCGTCGCGAAGCCCGCGCTGAAGGATCTTTACGAGCTCGGCGAGCTCCCGCCGCTCGGCCATGTCCCGGCCAATATGTACGCCTGGACGATCCGGCGCGAGCGTCATGGCCCGCCGCAAGACAGCTTCCAGGTCGAGGTGGTGCCGACCTGGTCGATCGGCGAGGAGGAGGTGCTGCTCCTCGTGATGGCCGGCGGCGTCAACTACAACGGTATCTGGGCCGGGCTCGGCCAGCCGATCTCGCCCTTCGACGTGCACAAGGGCCAGCTCCACATCGCCGGTTCCGATGCCTCGGGCATCGTCTGGGCCGTCGGCTCCAAGGTGAAGCGCTGGAAGGTCGGCGACGAGGTCATCGTCCACTGCAACCAGGACGATGGCGACGACGAGGAGTGCAATGGCGGCGACCCGATGTTCTCTTCCTCCCAGCGCATCTGGGGCTACGAGACGCCGGACGGCTCCTTCGCCCAGTTCTGCCGGGTCCAGTCGCGCCAGCTGATGCTGAAGCCGAAGCACCTCTCCTGGGAGGAATCGGCCTGCTACACGCTGACGTTGGCCACCGCTTATCGCATGCTCTTCGGCCACGCCCCGCATACCATCAAGCCGGGCGACAATGTGCTGATCTGGGGCGCTTCCGGCGGTCTCGGCGTCTTCGGCGTGCAGCTCTGCGCCGCCTCGGGTGCCAATGCAATCGGCGTGATCTCCGACGAGACCAAGCGCGACTATGTGCTCGGCCTCGGCGCCAAGGGCGTGATCAACCGCAAGGATTTCAACTGCTGGGGCCAGATGCCCAAGGTCAACTCGCCGGAATATGCCGAGTGGACCAAGGAGGCCCGCAAGTTCGGCAAGGCGATCTGGGACATCACCGGGAAGAAGGATGTCGACATCGTCTTCGAGCATCCGGGCGAGGCGACCTTCCCGGTCTCCTGCCTCGTCGCCAAGCGCGGCGGCATGGTGGTGTTCTGCGCCGGCACTTCCGGCTTCAACATCACCTTCGACGCCCGCTATGTCTGGATGCGGCAAAAGCGCGTGCAGGGCTCGCATTTCGCCCATCTCAAGCAGGCGTCGGCCGCCAACCAGTTCGTGCTCGACCGCCGGATCGACCCCTGCATGTCCGAGGTCTTCCCCTGGGACAAGATCCCGCTTGCCCACCACAAGATGTGGAAGAACGAGCATGCGCCCGGCAACATGGCCGTGCTGGTCTACGCTCCGCGCACGGGCCTGCGCACCTATGAGGACGTGGCCGAGGCGCTGGAGGGCTGAAGGCCCGGCGTACGCCGCCGCTATCGTGAAGGGCTCGCCGCGCTCACGCCTTGGCGGCAGCGGCGGGCCGGCGCGTCAGGGAAACGATGACAAGGCCAGCCAGCACCACGAGGCCGCCGGTGATCTCGCGCAGGCCGATGCTCTCGCCGAGCAGGCCGACGCCCATCAGGATCGTCCAGAACGGCACGAGGTAACCGTTCATCGAGCCGAGCACAGGGCCGGCGCGGTGCACGATGTGCATGTAGAGCAGGATCGGCAGCGCGGTCGCGAAGATGCCGAGCGCTAGCAAGGGCAGCGCGAGGCCGGGTGCCGCCGCGAAGGCGGCCGGGCCGGAAAGGGCGAGCACCAGCGCAAGCGTCGGCAGCCCCGAAAAGACCTGCTGGCCGAGCGCGAGCCGCGCCGGCCGAACCTTCGGGATGCTGCGGATATAGAGATTGCCGAGCGCATAGCTCAGCGCTGTCACGGCCATGGCGAGCGTGCCCATGGCGCTCGGTGTGCCTGACGCGAAGGCGGCGGGGCCGAGCAGGATCGCCATGCCGGAGAAGCCGATCAGCACGCCGAGGGCGCGCTTCGCCGACAGCCGCTCGTCGGCAAACAGCAGATGCGCCAGCAGGGCGACGATCAGCGGCGTGCAGGCCTGGATCAGCGAGGTCAGCGAGGCCGTGATCTGCGTCAGTGCATAGGCCGTCAGCGTGTTGGGGATCGCGCCCTGTAGCAGGCCCAGCAACGCCCAATCGCGCCATTCGCGCCCCTGCGGCAGCACGTTCTCGCCTCGCGTGGCGAGCCAGAGCCCGAGCAGGATGGCGCCCATCAGGCCTCGCAGCGCGGTCAGTGCCAGCGGCGAGATCTCCGTGCCGATCAACTTCATCAGCAGGAATGACGAACCCCACAGGCAGGAGCAGAGCAGCATCTGACCGAGCAGCAGCGCCGTGCCGCCGGGCAGGGACGGGGAGGGTTGGCCGGGCAGCACCTGGGACATCTATCTCGACGCTCATTGCTGTCGTGGCGGGGCGATCGTGCAACAGGCGTCTCCCCCGTTGAAGCTCAAACTCGGCAACGAGTGACAGCCCCTGGCAGCAGCAGTCGAAGAATGGGCGGCCGGCCTTTCGGGCCGGCCGCTGGGACGCTGAAGCCCTGATGCTCAGCTCCAGCCGGCCTCCTGCTCGCAGGCCTTGCGGGCGTTCGGGTTGGCCTTCTCCCACTGCGTGATCGAGCGGGTCTCGTTGTCGCTCATCTTGCCGTTCATGCAGGTGCAGTAGGTGCTGACGACACTGGCCGCGACCTTCGCGTCCTTATTGTCGCTCAGGCACTGGTTGATCCATTTCTTGTCGTCGGCGCTCTGCGCGAAAGCGGATGCGCTGGCCAGAACGCCGCCCGCCAGGAGCAGCGCCGAAAGCTTGAGTTTTATGGTGGAGCCTCTTCGATCACCGCCTGGTCCGGCGGCGTCGCGATAGGCTTCACGCCCGCCGGGACCGTCAAACCGGCCATTGGAACGGTTGTTCACAGGTGGCGACGCTTCGGCCCGCATCGCCTTGCTGTGCCCTCCGACGCGCCAGCGCTGTGGACCGCCGTTCACAACCCGGCGTGGGGTCGGACAAGCGTTGCCGTTGCCGGGCCGCCGGCCGGGAACCCGGCGCCACCGAGTCGCATCGCTGGCGTTCTCGCCGCGCGTTCGCCTAGGCTGACGCAACGGCCGGCTCCCGCGGGATTCGGCCGGGATGCGTCGCGACGGCTGATCCTTGCCGTCCGCGGCGCCTGTAAAGACCGGCAGGAGACCCATGACGCTTCATCGTTTCGTCCCGACCAAATATTCCAACGTCATGGCGCCGCTGCCGCCGGTTCTCACAGTCGCCAGCGGCGATACGATCGTGACGACGACGCTCGACGCTGCCGGCTTCGACCATGACGGCGTCCAGAAGGCGCCGCGCGGCAATCCGATGACCGGCCCGTTCGCGGTCGAGGGCGCCGAGCCCGGCGATGCGATCATCGTGTCGATCGACCGGATGACCCCGAACCGCGCCACGGGCTGGACCTACTCGCCGCTCTCGCAACAGGTGGTCGATCCAAAGGCGGTCGCCGATCTGCCGAAGAGCGAGCGCTTCGAATGGGCGATCGATGCGGGGAAGGGCACGGTCAGCTTGATCGGCGGTTCGGAGCGCATCTCCGGCTGGAGCTTTCCGCTGACGCCGATGATCGGCTGCTTCGGCGTTGCGCCGGCCGGCGGCCAGGCGATCTCGACCGCGACCAGCGGCGCCTATGGCGGCAATATGGACTATCGCCGCTTCGGGCCGGGGGCGCGCATCGCCTTTCCGGTATCCGAGAAGGGCGGGCTGTTCTTCCTCGGCGACGGGCATGCCTGCCAGGGCGATGGCGAGATCGTCGGCACCGGCATCGAGACCAGCTTCGAGATCGAGTTCACGCTGCATCTGCGCAAGAACGCGCCGGGCCGCTGGCCGCGCTGCGAGACCGCGACCGAGATCATCACCCTGGCGAGCGGCCGCCCGCTCGACCAGCCGCTGCAGTTCGCGACGACCGAGATGCTGCGCTGGATCGTCGAGGATCTCGGCGTCGATGCGCTCGAGGCGAGCCATCTGCTTGGACAGATGGTGCGCTACGACGTCGCCAACGTCTTCAACCCCGCCTATTGCGTCGCCTGCCGGCTTGAGAAGACCGACATCACCCGGACGATGTCGCTGCTCGGCGAGGGCTGACGCTGCCGGCCGGACGCTCAGCCCGGCTGCAGCAGCTTGCGGTAATAGACGACCCGCTCGGTTTCCTCGAAGCCGAGCGCTTCGTGCATCTGCTGCGAGCCGGTGTTGAGCAGGCCCGCATCGGAGGCGAATTCGGCGCAGCCATGGCCGGCGGCCCAGGCCTCGACCGCGCGGCACAGCGCACGGGCCACGCCGCGCTTCCGGTTCTCGGGCTGCACATAGATGCCTTCGAGAAAGCCGACCGGCGAGCTGTCGCAGCCATTGACGTAGTCATGCCGCAGGGCAGCCTCGGCGAGCCCGATGGCGAGCCCGTCATCATCCCGCGCGATGAAGGCCGTGTCGTTCTCGCTTTCGAGCATCCCTGCGGCCTCGTCGCGATGGTCCTGCGCGCCGCCTTCCGGCCACAGCGCAAGGCGCAGCGCGACCCAGTCGTCCAGCATGTCGGCGGTGCAGGCTTCGATCCGCATGGTGGCAGGCTTTCCCTCGGTTCAGAGATATTCAATCGCACCGCGCCGTTTACGGCGGAGGACTCAGCCGTTCCAGCATGATGCACGGCGCATCCTTGTAGAGGCAGTTCCCGAAGGCTCGATAACCGAACTGGTCGGCGATGCGCAGCGACGCGGCATTGTCGGGATTGATCAGGCAGACGGTACGGGCCGGCGCACGCGTCCGGTCGATCCAGTCATGGCAGGCCGCGACGGCCTCCGCGGCGAGCCCGTGCCCCTGTGCCGCGCGGTTCACGATCCAGGAGGCTTCCGGGATGGCGTCGAAGCGCTCACCCAGGCCGCGATGGAAATCGGCGAAGCCGACATCGCCGATGAACGCGTCGTTCGCCCTGTCGAAGACCGCGAAAATGCCGTAGCCGAGCAGGGACCAGTGGCCGGCATAGCGCAGCAGCCGGTTCCAGCCATCTTCGCGCGAAAGCTGCGGCGCAGCGATGAACCGGAACAGCTCCCGGTCGGAGAACATCGCATACCAGGCTTCGAAATCCCCGAGCGCATGAGGGCGCAGTCGCAGGCGCGCAGTCTCGATCATCCGGTCACAGACCCCATCTTGGCACTGCGCGTCGACATCACCGGCTAGAGCGACGCGATCGCTTCGCCCGGCGTGGCTTTCGGCGCCCTCACGATCGCGATCGCGGCATTGAGCTCGGCCCCGTAGAGGAAGATCGCCGCCAGCCAGTACAGGAAGACCAGCGCGATCATCGCCGTCGCGAGGCCGGCATAGGTCGTGACATAGGCCCCGGCGAAAGAATCGAGATACCAGCCGAAGCCGAGCCCGCCGACCAGCCAGACCGCGAGCGTCATGAGGATGCCTGGCCACATCGCCCCGATATGCGGCGCTCTCGCGGGCAGCAGCTTGTGTGCGACGCAGAGCGCCAGCACGATCACCACCGTCGCAGCCGAGAGGCGCAGGAAGGCTTGCAGGAAGCCGAGCGGCGCCAGCGCCGGCACGTAGCCGACGACGGCGCGCCAGATCAGCGGCCCGAGCACGACCAGCAGCGAGAAGGCCAGCATGAAGAAGGCGCCCCCGATCACATAGACGATCGATTCCAGCCGGGTGCGCCACCAGGAGCGCCATTCATAGGCCTCATAGGCCCGGTTGAGCCCGATCCGCAGCGCCTCGACGCCGGAGGAGGAGAAGTAGAGCGCCAGCACGGCGCCGAGCGTCAGCGCGTCCCTGCGCACCGCGGTCAGCACCGAGCGGACCTCGCGGGCGATCGGCTCGGCGATCTCGCGCGGCCAAGCTTCGAGCAGGAGCTGCGCCGCCTCGTCCGCCGCCGCCTGCGAGCCGAACAGGCCGCCGAGCGCGGTGACGATGATCAGGAAGGGGAAGAGCGACATCAGCACCGACAGCGCGATGTGGCTGGCGATCGCCCAGCCGTCATGGGCGATGAAGCGCTCGAAGGCGATGGCGGGGGCGGAGAGCAGGGACATCGGCAGGCTCGGTAGGGCAGGTGGCGATTGTCACAGCTTCGTCGCCGCTGGCAAGCCGGGAAGGCACGGAGGACATGCCGTCACGGCGTCCGCGGCGACGACAAAGGGGGCCGTTCCGGCGTATCAGGCCCTTCGGAAAGGTCGCCCGATGTTCGACTCGCCGCTGTTCCTGCGCCTCGCGCCGGTGCTCTTCGTCTTCCTCTGGTCGAGCGGCTGGATCGTCGCCGGCTATTCGGCCCGGCATTCGGACGCGCTGACCTTCCTCTCGCTGCGCTTCGCCTGCGCCTTCGTCGCGCTCGCTGCGCTCTCCGTCGCGGTCGGGGCGCCCTGGCCGAAGGGGCGGCGTGCCTGGATCGATTGCGCCATCGCCGGCATCCTCCTGCACGCGCTCTATCTCGGCGGCGTGTGGTGGGCGGTGCGCCATGGCCTGCCGGCCGGCGTCTCCGGCCTGATCGCCGGGCTGCAGCCGGTGCTGACGGCCCTTTTCGCCCCGCTGATCGTCGGCGAGCGGATCTCGCCAGTGCGCTGGGCCGGTATCGTCTGCGGTTTTGTCGGCATCGGGCTCGTCCTGGAGCCCAAGCTCGTCGGCGTCGAGCCCGAGGCGCTGCGCGCCGTGCTCATGCCGATCGTGGTCAATGTCATCGGCATGTTCGCCGTCACCTTCGGCTCCTTCTGGCAGAAGGCGCGGATCGTCTCCGGCGACCTGCGCACGGTGACGGCGGTGCAATATGCCGCCGCCTTCCTGTTCACGCTGCCCTTCGCCTTCCTGCTCGAGCCGATGCGGATGGAGTGGAACCTGACGATGACGCTGGTGCTCGCCTGGTCGGTGCTGGCGCTCTCGCTCGGCGGGATCGGCCTCTATCTGATCCTGATCCGCCGCGGCCAGGTCTCGCGCACCGCGACCTTCCTTTTCCTGGTGCCGCCGGCGGTGGCGGTCGAGGCCTGGCTACTCTTCGGCGAAACCCTGTCGCCGATCCAGCTCGTCGGCATGTCGGTCGCAGTGCTCGGCGTTGTTCTCGCCAGCCGAAAGTAGGGCGCGGGGCGCCGAAACACGACTATCGCAAGCGCTCCGACTTCCCTTATGCTGCGCCGCAACAAGGGAGAGAGACATGAGCGCCAACGCCGCCCTCAGGACTGCGACGCAAGCCTCCGCCATCGAGCTGATCGGCGCCGCGCTACCGGGCTTCGAGACCCTGCTGGAGCAGGCCGTCGCGGCGGTTCGCCAGAAGGTGGTGGTCGAGGGCCGGGTTTCCGCGGCGAAGCTCGAGCAGGAGCAGCACGCTGCCCACGGCCTCTCCTGGCTCGCCACCTATGTCATGGCGCTGCGCGAGCTCAAGGCCTATGGCGAGCGCCTCCAGGCCGAGGATCGCTACGGCGCGATCGAGGACTACGCCATCAGGATCGGCGCCGGCGAATATGCCGCGCAGATCTTCGGCGGCATTCCGATGAGCCAGGGCGAGATCGTCCGGCTCCCGGCACTCGGGCTCTCGGCCAAGGCGGTCGCAGACGCCTGCTCCGACGCTGCGGACGCGCTGATCGCGCAGGGCAACACGCCGGAGAACCGCGCCCGCTTCGTCTCGCTGTTCAGCCAGAGCCAGGGCCTCGCCAGCGTCGGCGATCCCGGCCTCGACGAGACGCTTGAGGCGATCCGCTCCGAGATGCGCCGCTTCTGCGAGGCGCAGGTCACGCCGCACGCTCATGAATGGCACCTGCAGAACGAGTACATCCCGCTGCCGGTGGTCGAGCAGATGGCCGAGCTCGGCGTCTTCGGCCTGACCATTCCCGAGGAATTCGGCGGCATGGGCCTCAGCAAGGTCTCGATGTGCGTCGTCTCCGAGGAACTCTCGCGCGGCTATATCGGCGTCGGCTCGCTCGGCACCCGCTCCGAGATCGCTGCCGAGTTGATCCTCTGCGGCGGCACCGACGAGCAGAAGGCCTATTGGCTGCCCAAGATCGCCGCCGGCGAGATCCTGCCGACCGCCGTCTTCACCGAGCCGAACACCGGCTCGGACCTTGCCTCGCTGCGCACCAAGGCAGTGAAGGACGGTGACGTCTGGAAAGTCTACGGCAACAAGACCTGGATCACCCATCCTGTGCGCGCCGACATCATGACGCTGCTGGTCCGCACCGACCCCGATGCGCCGGGCTATCGCGGCCTCTCCATGCTGATCGCCGAGAAGCCGCGCGGCACCGACGCCGAGCCGTTCCCGGTCGCGGGCCTGACCGGCGGCGAGATCGAGGTTCTCGGCTATCGCGGCATGAAGGAATACGAGCTCGCCTTCGACGGTTTCGAGGTCAAGGGCGAGAACCTGCTCGGCGGCGTCGAGGGGCAGGGTTTCAAGCAGCTGATGCAGACCTTCGAGGCCGCCCGCATCCAGACCGCGGCGCGCGCGCTCGGCGTCGCGCAGTCGGCCTTTGATCTTGGCCTGCGCTACGCGCAGGAGCGCATCCAGTTCGGCAAGCCGCTGATCGCCTTCCCGCGCGTCGCCGACAAGCTCGCCATGATGGCGGCCGAGCTCGTCATCGCCCGCCAGCTCACCTATTTCGCCGCGCGCGAGAAGGATGCCGAGCGGCGCTGCGATCTCGAAGCCGGCATGGCCAAACTGTTAGGCGCCCGCGTCGCCTGGGCGGCCGCCGACAACGCCCTGCAGATCCATGGCGGCAACGGCTTTGCGCTGGAATACCCGGTCAGCCGCGTGCTCTGCGACGCCCGCATCCTCAACATCTTCGAGGGCGCGGCCGAGATCCAGGCGCAGGTGATCGCGCGAAGGCTGGTCGAGGGCTGAGGAAGCCTGAGATGCTCGGGTCAAGCCCGAGCATGACGCGCATTTGGACGGTCGCGGAGACGGGTCAGCCGGCCCGCCCGCCATACTGTGCCTCGTGCAGACGCCGGTAGATGCCTGGCCGCTGCACCAGGTCCTGATGCCGGCCCTGCTCGGCGACGCCGCTCTCGTCGATCACGATGATGCGGTCGGCATCCTGGATCGTCGCGAGGCGGTGCGCGATGACGAGCGTGGTGCGGCCCTTCGACAGCTCGGCCAGCGAGGCCTGGATCGCCCGCTCGGTCTCGGTGTCGAGCGCCGAGGTCGCCTCGTCGAGGATCAGGATCGGCGGGTTCTTCAGGAACATCCGGGCGATGGCGAGGCGCTGCTTCTGCCCGCCGGAGAGCTTGACGCCGCGCTCGCCGATCACCGTGTCGAGGCCGTCGGGAAGCCGGGCGATCATCTCGTCGAGCCTTGCGCGGCGCGCCGTGTCTTCGATCTCGGCCTCGCTGGCGCCGAGCCGGCCATAGGCGATGTTCTCGCGCAGCGTCCCGGCGAACAGGAAGACGTCCTGCTGGACGATGCCGATCTGGCCGCGTAGCGAGGCTAGCGTCATCTGGCGGATGTCGATGCCGTCGATGGTGATGCGCCCGCCCGTGACGTCGTAGAAGCGCGGCAGCAGCGAGCAGATCGTGGTCTTGCCGGCGCCCGACGGGCCGACGAAGGCGATGGTCTCGCCGGCGCGGATCGCAAGGTCGATGCCGCTGAGGATGCTGCGATTTCTGGTGTAGCCGAAGGAGACGTTCTCATATGCGATGTCGCCCCTGAGGCCGGCAACGGCGACGGCCCCCGGCAGGTCGGCGATGTCCGGCCGGGTGTCGAGGAATTCGGTATAGCGCCGGAAGCCCGCGATCCCCTTCGGATAGGTCTCGATCACCGAATTGATCTTCTCGATCGGCCGGAAGAAGACGTTGACCAGCAGTAGGAAGCCGACGAAGCCGCCGGCGCTGAGGTCGCCGATCAGCACGTAGTAGGCGCCGGCGATCATCACCGCCATCTGCGTCAGCCGCATGCCGAAATAGGAGAGCGAGATCGAGGCGGCCATCAGCCGGTAGGCGTCGAGCTTGGTGGTGCGATAGCGCTGGTTGTCCTGCGCGAACAGCTTGCGCTCATGCTCTTCGTTGGCGAAGGCCTGGACGACGCGGATGCCGCCGACATTCTCCTCGATCCGGGCGTTGAAGGCGCCGACCCGGCCGAACAGGCTCTGCCAGGTCTTGGTCATCCGCCGTCCATAGCGGCTGGTCAGCCAGGCCATCAGCGGCACGATCACCGCCGTCATCAGCGCCAGCTCGACATGGACCATCAGCATCAGCGCGAAGGCGCCGATGAAGGTCATCACCGCGATAAACAGGTCTTCCGGCCCGTGATGGGCGACTTCGCCGATCTCTTCCAGATCCTTGGTGAGCCGGCCGACGAGATGGCCGGTCTTCTGGTTGTCGAACCAACCGAAGGAGAGTTTCTGCAGATGGTCGAACGCCTTGCGGCGCATCTCGGTCTCGATGTTGATGCCGAGCATGTGGCCCCAATAGGTCACCACCACCATCAGCCCGGTATTGACGAGATAGATCGCCAGCAGGCCGAGCGAGGCCAGCAGGATCAGCGGCCAGTCGCCGCCGGGCAGCAATTCGTCGACGAACAGCTTCACCGCGATCGGGAAGCCGAGCTCGAGCAGCCCTGAGATCACCGCGCAGGAGAAGTCGAGCAGGAAGAGGCCGCGATGCGGGCGGTAATAGGCGAAGAAGCGGGCGAGCATGGCGGCGGGCCTTTAGCACGTGGCGCGGCGGCTAGCCATGAGCTGGAAGCGGGGCGGGGGCGGTTTCGGCTGCAGATTTGCCACACCGGACCGATTTGGCGGGTTGTGAATGGCGGTTCATTGCCTTGCGCGCCGGGCTGCCCGAGCCTGCCACTGCGGTTGGGGCCCGAATATCGATGCGAAATGACAGGAAGCCTGCAGGGGGGCTGCCGGCGCGCAGCCGGCTACGCCATTCGACATCGACGCTGACGCTCGGCTGCGTCCTGCGCGCCGCTTTACTCGCGTCGACAGCTCTCGCGGCCAGCGGGAGTTCAGCCCTGGCGCAGGATGCGACGTGGCTCGCGGCGCCCGGGTCCGGCATTTTCAACGTCGGCGCAAACTGGAGCACGGGCACGCCGCCGACCGGAACGGCCTTCTTCGGCGCATCGAACCGGACCAGCCTGTCCTTCGCGAACGACGTGGCCATCGGCGGATGGACGTTCAACGCGGGAGCCGCGAACTACAGCTTCAGCAACAACCGGGTGCTGGAGTTCACCGGGGCGGGCATCACCATCATTGGCGGCGGTGCAACCATCGCCAACAATGGCGAGCTCTATTTTCGGAACGCCAGTTCCGCTGGCAGTGCCTCCATCACGAACAGCTCCTTCACAGAGTTCCACGGCACCAGCACGGCAGGCAGCGCCGCCATCACAAACACGGGGACCCTGCTCTTCTATGACAACAGCACCGCCGGCAGCGCGACGATCACCAACAATTCCGGCCTGATCAATTTTCACGGCGACAGCACGGCCGGAAGCGCATCGATCACCAACAATGCCAGCCTGAGCTTCTACGACAACAGCAAGGCCGGAAGCGCCACGATCACCAACAGGAACAGCCTGATCTTCTACGACAGCAGTTCCGCAGATGGCGCGACGATCATCAATGAGAGCAGCCTGATCTTTCGCGGCTTCAGCACGGCCGCCACGGCGACGATCACCACTGCCTCCGGCGCAACGACCCAGTTTATCGCCGCCGGCAGCAGCGCCGGAGCCCGCTTCATCACCCAGTTCGGCGGCGTTGTCGACATCTCGGACCCGACCGGCCACGCGACGATGAGCGCCGGCTCGATCGAGGGCGCCGGCAACTACCTCATCGGCGCCAAGCAGTTCACCGTCGGCTCCAACGATCTCTCGACCGAGGTGAGCGGTGTCATTTCCGGCGCCGGCGGCGCGTTGGTCAAGACCGGCACGGGCACGCTGACCCTGACCGGCACGAACACCTACACCGGCCGCACGACCATTTCGGCCGGTGCGCTGCAGATCGGCAATGGCGGCACGACCGGCTCGATCGCCGGCAGTATCGCGAACGAAGCACAGCTCATCTTCAACCGCAGCGATGCGGTCGACTTCAGCGGGATGATCTCAGGCACCGGTGCGCTGACCAAGCTCGGCGCAGGCACGCTGACCCTCACAGGCGAGAACAATTATTCCGGTGGCACCACGATCGCGGGCGGGGCGATCAGCATCGAGAAGGAAGGCAAGCTCGGCAATGTGTCGGGGGCGCTGACTCTGGATGGCGGCGTGCTGCAGGTCACCGGGACGGCGCTGGCCGGGCTCACCCGCGACATCGTCTTCGGCGCCAATGGCGGCGGCTTCGACATCGTCGAGGCCGGCCACAGCTTCACGGTGACGCAGTCCTTTTCCGGGCCCGGCTCGCTCTCCAAGGCCGGCGCCGGCACATTGGTGCTGAGCGGGACGCATGATTATTCCGGCGCGACATCAGTGCTCGGCGGACGGCTGGTGAGTGATACCGCGGCCGGGTTGTCGCCGAACTCCGACTACACGATCGCAGCCGGGGCGGTGCTGGAAGCCACCGGCGGCGGGGGCGTCTATGGGGTCGGCTCGCTCGCGGGAGCCGGCGAGGTCGTGATCGGCACCGGCAGCGTGCTCGTCACCGGCTCTACCAATGCGACGACCACCTTCTCCGGCAGCTTCAGCGGCGGTGGCTCGCTCGAGTACAATGGTACGGGCACCCAGATCTACACTGGCACCGGCTCGCTCGGCGGAGGGCTCTCGGTCTGTTCCTGCGGCGTCGGCGGCGGCTCCTTCGTCATCCGCGGCGGCTCGCTGACGCTTGGCGACTTCGTCATGGTCTCCAGCGGCACGCTCGTTATCGACCAGGGCGGCAGGCTCGATGCTGGCGGAAACGGCCTCCTCGTCGCCTCGGCGCTGCGCATCGACGGCGCCGGCACCCGCGTGACGGTCGCAGACACCTTCGTGCAGGGCTTCTCTATTGGGCCATGGGTGTCAAGTCGGCTGACGACGAATGTCTCAGATGGGCCGGAAGGGGAAGTTGGCTCTTCTCTATTGGGCCATGGGTGTCAAGTCGGCTGACGACGAATGTCTCAGATGGGCCGGAAGGGGAAGTTGGCTCTCTGATCAGTCGCGTGTTCCCCGTGGAAGAGGCCGGCCCGTGACGACTGTGA